>NZ_QJRK01000119.1:0-735 GCF_003205245.1 Pseudomonas sp. MB-090624
CGTAGTTCGACTCGCCCTGGTCCCAGCAGTAGGCCCAGCAGCTGAAGCTTTTGCCCGTGGCGTCCGCCAGGTTCTTGGTGTCCTGCACGTAGCGAACCATCTTGTTGTAGAAGGCATTCGGGTCGGAAGACGGCCCCAATTCCTCTACTGATCGTGCGCTGCGCCCAGGCGAGGTGCCAAGGAAGGTCCAGTCGGCGGCGATCTCACCATCTGCGATTGCGCGCCGAACAACACCGTTGCACAGGCCAACCACCGGATCCTCTCCTTCAGTGCCCTCTGTTTTCGCGACCAGAGGAACGAACGAGCTGGGGTTGTAGCCGCTATCGCCGTTCCTGATCTTGGTTCCGCTGGCGATCATGATGTTGTTATATGGCTGGGTGGTGCTGATTGCCGGAAGCGAGTTGATACCTCGGCTCAGAGACTGGCCATAGCCGATGATGAGCATGATCTGGGTGCGCTGTTGGCGGTTAAGCCTGGGAATGATCGGCGCACCAGGTGTCGCCCCGCCTGAGGCTGGCGCGCTGCCGTCGTAACGCGCGAGCAAGAAGCCGCTCTCGTCACTTATTTCGATGCCAGGCGTGTTGGTATTGCGCCAGGTAAGCCCGCCCAGGAATGAATCTGAGGTACCGATTCGGCCTGCTACGAACCCGTTCGGGTCGAGGAGCTCGAGAATTCCGTTACCCTGCATGACTCTCCCGTTTGCCATATCAAGGCCACCCTGCATGCGCAGAACCT
>NZ_QJRK01000011.1:0-120061 GCF_003205245.1 Pseudomonas sp. MB-090624
CCACAGGAATAATTGGCCCGAAACAAACGTAGGAGCGAGCGCAGCTCGCGATTGCGCCGCGCGGGCGGCGCTCGCTCTAACAGGCGCTGCCATACCTTGTGGCAAACACCTGTCAGCCCTAAGGCGATCCCTGTGGGAGCTGGCTTGCCGGCGATGGGCTGCATCCCCGCGTCTTGACTGACCGGCATTAGGCGTAGCGCCTGATTTTCTTCGGGCTGCTGGCCGGAGCGGGTTCACCCGCTCTCACCAGCAGCCGCAATTGCCTTACACGATGGCATTACCTACCCTAGTGGCCTTTCCCCAGTAATGAGACAGGGCCATGTCAGAATACGAAACCGCCGGTGAAGGCCGCTTGAGCAGCACCGAGATCCGTGTCCTCGGCGCGTTGATCGAAAAGCAGGCCACCAGCCCGGAGAGCTACCCGCTGACCCTCAACGCCCTGGTCCTGGCCTGCAACCAGAAGACCAGCCGCGAGCCCGTCATGAACCTTACCCCGGGCCAGGTCGGCCAGGCCCTGCGCAACCTTGAAGCGCAGGGCATGACCCGCCTGCAGATGGGCAGCCGCGCCGATCGCTGGGAGCAGCGGGTGGACAAGGCCCTGGAGCTGGTACCGGCGCAACTGGTGCTGATGGGCCTGATGTTCCTGCGCGGCCCGCAGACCCTCAACGAACTGCTGACCCGCAGCAACCGCCTGCATGATTTCGACGACACCGAGCAGATCCAGCACCAGCTGGAGCGCCTGATCTCGCGCGACCTGGCCTTGCACCTGCCACGCCAGGCGGGCCAGCGCGAAGACCGTTATACCCATGCGTTGGGCGACCCGGCGGAGATCGAGGCGATCCTGGCTGCACGTCAGCAGGAGGGCGGCCAGCGCAGCAGTGGCAGCAGCGTGTCGGAGGAGCGTATCGAAGCGCTTGAAGCCCGCATCGCAGCGCTGGAAGCGCGCCTGGCAGACCTGGAAGGCTAGGCGGTCACGGCTCGGGGTCGGGGAAGTTGCGGCAGCTTTTGCGCTCGGCCAGCTCCCGGTCGCTGGGGCGCTGGTCGACGAATACGGTGCGACCGTCGGCGTAGATTTCCAGGTAACCCCAATGCAGGTCCTGCTCCGTCTGACCGGGCTTGGGCGGGACTAGCCACCAGGGTTCGCGGCTGATCAGCGTCATGATACGGCTTCCTGAGGGTGGATGCCGTAAGCATAGACAGCCTAGGTTTGATGCCTTGCGAGCGCTGGCCCCTGTGGGAGCGGGCAGGCTTTTCAAATTTTGAGAAAGACAGCTGCTCCTGCAAGTACGGCGGCAACTCCAAGCCAACGCAGACCCCCTGTGGGAGCGGGCATGCCCGCGAACACCGGCGCAGCCGGTGCCAGACACCGCGTCGCCTGCTTCGCGGGCTTGCCCGCTCCCACAGGTGAATCACGCAGGCTTTTCAAATTTTGAGAAAGACAGCTGCTCCTGCAAGTACGGCGGCAACTCCAAGCCAACGCAGACCCCCTGTGGGAGCGGGCATGCCCGCGAACACCGGCACAGCCGGTGCCAGACACCGCGTCGCCTGCTTCGCGGGCTTGCCCGCTCCTACAGGTGAATCACGCAGGCTTTTTCAAATTTTGAGAAAGACAGTTGCTCCGCCTTCGAAGGCAGGGCCAGCCCAGGCTTACGCCGGTGCCGAAGTCCGGATCAGGTGGTCGAAGGCCGCCAGCGAAGCCTTGGCCCCCTCACCCACCGCAATCACGATCTGTTTGTACGGCACGGTGGTCACGTCCCCCGCAGCGAACACCCCTGGAATGCTGGTCTGGCCCTTGGCATCGACAATGATCTCGCCGCGCGGTGACAGTTCGACAGTACCTTTGAGCCAATCGGTGTTCGGCAACAGGCCAATCTGCACGAAGATGCCTTCCAGCGCGACTTCATGCTGCTCGTCCGTGGCGCGATCCTTGTAGCGCAGGCCAGTGACTTTCTCGCCGTTGCCAAGCACCTCGGTAGTCAGCGCACTGGTGATCACTTTCACGTTAGGCAAACTGTGCAGCTTGCGCTGCAACACCGCGTCGGCGCGCAGTTGGCTGTCGAATTCGATCAGCGTCACCTGGGCAACGATACCGGCCAGGTCAATGGCGGCCTCAACACCCGAGTTGCCACCACCAATCACCGCCACGCGCTTGCCTTTGAACAATGGGCCGTCGCAGTGCGGGCAGTAGGCCACGCCACGCGCGCGGTATTCCTGCTCACCCGGCACGTTCATTTCACGCCAGCGGGCACCGGTGGCCAGGATCACGGTCTTGGCCTTGAGCGATGCGCCGCCCGCCAGGCGCACTTCATGCAAGCCGCCGTCGGCGGCGGGAATCAGCGCTTCGCCGCGCTGCAGGTTCATGATGTCGACGTCGTACTGCTTGACGTGCTCTTCGAGTGCAGTCGCCAGTTTTGGGCCTTCGGTTTCCTGCACCGAGATGAAGTTCTCGATGGCCAGGGTGTCGAGTACCTGGCCACCGAAGCGCTCGGCAGCCACGCCGGTACGAATGCCCTTGCGCGCTGCGTAAATGGCAGCCGCCGCGCCAGCCGGGCCACCGCCCACAACCAGCACATCGAAAGCGTCCTTGGCGTTGATCTTCTCGGCCTGGCGCGCACCGGCGCTGGTGTCGATCTTGCCGAGGATTTCCTCCAGGCCCATGCGCCCCTGGCCAAACAACTCACCGTTCAGGTAGATGCTCGGTACTGCCATGATCTTGCGCGCTTCCACTTCAGCCTGGAACAGCGCGCCGTCGATGGCCACGTGGCGCACGTTGGGGTTGAGCACGGCCATCAGGTTCAACGCCTGGACCACGTCCGGGCAGTTCTGGCACGACAGCGAGAAATAGGTTTCGAAGGTGAATTCGCCTTCCAATGCCTGGATCTGTTCGATCACTTCGGCACTGGCCTTGGAAGGGTGGCCGCCGACTTGCAGCAGTGCCAGCACCAGCGAGGTGAATTCGTGGCCCATGGGGATGCCGGCGAAGCGCAGGCTGATACCTTTGCCATCGGCGCCAGCACCCGGGCGGCTCAACGAGAACGATGGGCGACGGGCATCGGTGCCGTCCGCGCTGAGGGTAATGAGTGTGGACAAGCTGGCGATCTCCACCAGCAGGTCATGCAATTCACGGGACTTCGCGCCGTCGTCGAGGGAGGCAACGATCTCGATCGGCTGGGTGACCCGCTCCAGGTAGGTTTTCAGTTGCGATTTAAGCGTGGCGTCCAACATACGGGCGATTCCTTCTTCAATACTCGGATACAAAAACGCCCAGGCGAGGTCGCCCGGGCGTTTGACGGGGCGGTAGCTTGTTCAGCTTTGGCGGCTGCCTACCGCCCGCGTTGTTGCGCGCATGGCCTTAGATCTTGCCGACCAGGTCCAGCGATGGCGCCAGGGTGGCTTCGCCTTCTTTCCACTTGGCCGGGCAAACTTCGCCTGGGTGGGCAGCAACGTACTGGGCAGCTTTCACTTTGCGCAGCAGCTCAGCTGCATCGCGGCCTACACCACCGTCGTTCAGTTCGACGATCTTGATCTGGCCTTCCGGGTTGATCACGAAGGTACCGCGATCGGCCAGGCCAGCTTCTTCGATCAGCACGTCGAAGTTGCGCGAGATGACGTGGGTTGGGTCACCGATCAGCGGGTACTGGATCTTGCCGATGGTGTCCGACGTGTCGTGCCAGGCTTTGTGGGTGAAGTGGGTGTCGGTGGACACGCCGTAGATTTCCACGCCCAGCTTCTGGAACTCGGCGTAGTTGTCGGCGAGGTCACCCAGCTCGGTCGGGCAAACGAAGGTGAAGTCGGCCGGGTAGAAGAACACGACGGACCACTTGCCTTTAAGGTCGGCTTCGCTGACCTGCACGAACTCGCCTTTGTGGTAGGCGGTAGCGTTGAACGGTTTGACCTGGCTGTTGATGATTGGCATGAGAGACGCTCCTTCATGGGGTTGGAATCAGTTGATGGATAGAATCCTAACTAATCATCCCGCTGAAGGCTCATTGGCAAAGCTCATGCTCGTGATTGGTTTTGGCTATAGCCAGAGGTACTTGATAGAAGACTCGGTTGTAGGAGCGGGGTGCCCCGCCCCTTCAACGTAACGCATAGATCAACGGCTAGCCGTACGCAGGGTGACGAACTCTTCGGCGGCCGTCGGGTGCACGCCGATGGTTTCGTCGAATTGCTGCTTGGTGGCGCCGGCCTTCAGGGCAATACCCAGGCCCTGGATGATCTCGCCGGCATCAGGGCCGACCATATGGCAGCCCAGCACCTTGTCGGTGTCGGCATCGACCACCAGCTTCATCAGGGTCTTTTCCTGGATGTCGGTCAGGGTCAGTTTCATGGCGCGGAAGCGGCTTTCGAATATCTGCACCTTGTGCCCTGCCGCCAGCGCCTGTTCTTCCGTCAGCCCCACGGTACCGATTGGCGGCTGGCTGAACACGGCTGTGGGGATGTTCTGGTAGTCCACCGGGCGGTACTGTTCGGGCTTGAACAGGCGCCGTGCCACCGCCATGCCTTCGGCCAGCGCCACCGGGGTCAGTTGCACCCGGCCAATCACGTCACCAATGGCCAGGATCGACGGCGCGGTCGTCTGGTATTGTTCATCGACCCGGATATAGCCACGCTCGTCCAGCTCGACGCCGGTGTTTTCCAGGCCTAGGTTGTCCAGCATCGGGCGTCGGCCGGTGGCATAGAACACGCAGTCGGCCTGCAACTCGCGGCCATCCTTGAGCGTGGCCTTCAGGCTACCGTCTTCAAGCTTGTCGATGCGCTGGATATCGGCATTGAACTGCAGGTCGAGGCCGCGTTTTTCCAGCTCTTCCTTCAGGTGGGTACGTACCGAACCATCGAAACCGCGCAGGAACAGGTCGCCACGGTACAGCAACGAAGTAGCCGCCCCCAGGCCCTGGAAGATACCGGCGAACTCGACCGCGATGTAGCCACCGCCGACCACCAGCACCCGGCGTGGCAGGCTCTTGAGGTAGAAGGCTTCGTTGGAGGTGATTGCCAGTTCCTTGCCTGGAATGTCCGGCACCTGCGGCCAGCCGCCGGTGGCGATCAGGATGTGCCTGGCACTGTAGCGTTGGCCCTCCACTTCCACTTCATTGGCCCCGGTCAGGCGCGCGTGCCCCTGCAGCAGGGTCACCCCGCTGTTCACCAGCAGGTTACGGTAGATGCCGTTCAGGCGCTCGATCTCACGGTTCTTGTTGGCAATCAGGGTGCCCCAGTCGAAGTGCCCTTCTTCCAGGGACCAGCCGTAACCGGCAGCCTGTTCCAGTTCATCGGCCACATGCGCACCGTAGACCAGCAGCTTTTTCGGCACGCAGCCGACGTTGACACAGGTGCCGCCCAGGTAACGGCTTTCAGCCACTGCCACTTTTGCACCAAAACCAGCGGCGAAGCGCGCAGCGCGCACCCCGCCGGAGCCGGCGCCAATCACGAACAGATCAAAATCGTAGGCCATGTGTTCTCTCTCCTAGCAGGCGCCCAGCATAACGCACTGAGGCCGCTTTGCAGCCCTTCGTGGCAGACCCGCCCCCATCAGGTTGGCGCACACCAGGGGCATGCGCGGTAACTGTAGGAGCGGGCCTGCCCGCGAAGGGCCGCGCAGCGGCCCCAGTCATCGCAATGGTGCTACAAGCAGCGGCTGTATCAGTAAGCCTTGCCAGTCTTGTAGTAGTTCTCGAAGCAGAAGTTGGTCGCGTCGATGTAGCCCTCGGCGCCACCGCAGTCGAAGCGCTTGCCCTTGAACTTGTAGGCGATCACGCAGCCGTTCTGCGCCTGCTGCATCAGCGCGTCGGTGATCTGGATTTCGCCGCCCTTGCCTGGCTCGGTGTTCTTGATGATGTCGAAGATATCCGGCGTCAGGATGTAACGGCCAATGATCGCCAGGTTCGACGGCGCATCTTCCGGTGCAGGCTTCTCGACCATGTTGGTAACGCGGAAGATGTCGTCACGGATCATGTCACCGGCGATGACACCGTACTTGTTGGTTTCCTGAGGGTCGACTTCCTGGATGGCGATGATCGAGCAGCGGAACTGGTTGTACAGCTTGACCATCTGGGTCAGCACGCCGTCGCCTTCCGGGTTGACGCACAGGTCGTCCGCCAGCACCACTGCAAACGGCTCGTCGCCGATCAGCGGGCGCCCGGTGAGAATGGCATGGCCCAGGCCTTTCATTTCGGTCTGGCGGGTGTACGAGAACGAGCACTCGTCCAGCAGGCGGCGGATACCGACCAGGTATTTCTCCTTGTCGGTGCCCTTGATCTGGTTTTCCAGCTCGTAGCTGATGTCGAAGTGGTCTTCCAGGGCGCGCTTGCCGCGGCCGGTCACGATGGAGATTTCGCTCAGGCCGGCATCCAATGCCTCTTCAACGCCATACTGGATCAGTGGCTTGTTGACCACCGGCAGCATTTCCTTGGGCATGGCTTTGGTAGCAGGCAGGAAGCGCGTACCGTAGCCGGCTGCCGGGAACAAGCATTTCTTGATCATATACGTCCTTACAAAAGGCTAGGCCTGTGGAATTCGGCGCAGTCTAATCAGGCGGCAGAAACCTTACAATGCCTGACCTGCGGCCGACCGATGGGTAGATAGAGATAAGCAAGTGTAGATAGTTCCGAGGGATCGCAAATATCGCCAGCAGACATGCAATTGAAATACCACAAATCACGCCTGCCTGTGGCGGCCTCCTGGCGAGTAAACCTGCTTCCACAACCACCGTTGCAGGTCAGGCTTACCCGCGCAGCGTTCGCTACACACACCCCTTCAGCTACCGGTCCCCTGCCCGACCAGCACGCCATCGACCTTCTGCCCATACAGGTTCACGCCGTCATTGGCATGGAATTTCACCCGCGTCTTCTCGACAGAGCCTTCTACCAGGCGGGGATCCTGCGGCCGTTCATGCCGGTTGATCCATGCCGCAACATCCCAGGCCTGCTGGTCGCTGAGGCTGCCCGGCTTGCCCAGTGGCATGTTGTACTTGATGAAGGATGCCGCCGTGTTGATACGGTGCATACCGGCGCCCCAGTTGTAGCTGTCCTTGCCCCACAGCGGCGGCATCACATATTCGCCCGCCACTTTCTGCCCTTCACCGTTGTCACCATGGCAAATCGCGCATTGCTCGCGGTACACCTGCTGGCCACGCGTGAAGTCGTACCCGCCTGCAGGCTGCGCGACTTCCGGGTAACCGCGCCCGGCAATTTCGACGCCGGTCGGCGCCTTGGTCGACAGCCAGTACGCGTACACCGACAGCGCCGTCATCTGCGGGCTGTCCGCGGCCGGCGGCTTGCCATTCATGCTGAACTGGAAGCAGCCCTGGATGCGCTCGGCAAAGGTGTTGACCTTGTCGTTTTTCTTGCGATAGGCGGGGTACATGGGGTACGCGCCCCACAGTGGCGCGGAATGGGCCATACGCCCCTGGTCGAGGTGGCAGTTGCTGCAGTTCATGCCGTTGCCCACCGCCTCGGGCATCAGCCGGCGGGTATCGACGAACAAGGCATGGCCTTCACGCACCATCTTGCCGAAGGCATTGGCGGGCAGCTCGTCTTCCGCCGGGGGCGTGAACTGCAGGGCGGCCTGCTTGCCGGGGACCTTCAATTGCGACTGGTCTTCCATGGCGATAGGCGCGGCCTGGGCACTGCCCACAACCAGCAGCAACAGAGCGGGGATCAGCGGTTTCATGGTTTGACCTCCTGGCTGGCGGGGCGGGCGAAGAACTCGGCAACAGCCTTGATCTCGTCATCGGTCATGGCCTTGGCCACGCCGACCATCAGCTGGTTCGGGTCATTGCTGCGGCTGCCGTCGCGCCAGGCATTGAGCTGCGCTACCAGGTAACTGGCAGGCTGCCCGGCCAAAGGCGGGAAGTGTTCGCCAACGCCACCGCCACCCGGACCGTGGCATTGCACGCAACCAGGGATATGCCGGTTCCAGTCGCCGTACAGGGCCAGGCGGGTGGTAGGGTCGCCGGCAATCTGCTGGCGGCGCCCATCGACGACCTCGACTGCCGGCAGGCTGGCCAGGTAGCTGCTGACGGCGGTGATTTCCTCTTCGCTCAGGGCCTTGGCCAACGGCTCCATCACCGCCTGCTTGC
Source organism: Pseudomonas sp. MB-090624 (assembly GCF_003205245.1). Classification (NCBI taxonomy): domain Bacteria; kingdom Pseudomonadati; phylum Pseudomonadota; class Gammaproteobacteria; order Pseudomonadales; family Pseudomonadaceae; genus Pseudomonas; species Pseudomonas sp. MB-090624. The sequence goes on from NZ_QJRK01000011.1 coordinate 8,078, forward strand.
GGCTGCCACTGCGCCAATCATGCAATTGCTTGCTGAGGTAAGCAGCCGGCAGGCCGGCCAGCCGCGGAAAGCCCGCCGCAGCGATGCCCTTGGCGTCCGGGCCATGGCAACCCAGGCAGGCCAGGGCGGCGGGGTTGGCCCCGCCCTGGGTGAAAATTTTCTGGCCATCGGCGGCATGCGCCCCGGGCCAGGCCAGGATCAGCAGGCTGCCGATCACGACGCGACTCAACGGTGTCATCACGAATCTCCATTTCTTTTGTTATAAGCTTAGGCTTAAAAAACATAAGCAAATGGATACTAGCCCCGTCGGGGAAATCGCAACAACGTCAGGCCGGCCGATCTGATGGCCAATAGCCCATTAACCGCCCCTTACTTGCCTCAGATCAACTCCCCGAGATGCAGTGGGTAGCTGCCGTGCGCACATCGCCCAGGCGCAGCGGGAAGTTGCTCAGCCGCTCATGCAGCTTGATGCTGCTGCCGCCGCCACGCTCATCGATATCCAGCAGGGCGGCCGGGCCAGCACCTGCTGTCAGCTTCTGCGGCACCGTCAGGCGCAGGCCGTCACCGCGCCGCTCTTCCACCAGTGGGTCACGGCTGTCGGCAAGCTGCGCCTTGACGCAATCGGCATACTCGCGGGGCGTCTTGCCAGAAATCACATCCAGGGTCGCATGCGATTGCTCCAGCTCGGAAACACTGACACAGCCACCCAGTGCCAGTGTCAACGCGGCCACCATCCACTTCATCTGTCATACCTCAACTTGTACGAACCCCGTTCGACCACCGTCAGGCAGTTTTGCTCCGTGCTTTGGCAGAATTATCCAAGCCCGGCGAACAGCGCGGCAGTATAACGGCACATCGTGGTATCTTTTGCCTTTGCTGAACCAAACCTTGCGGAGCATCACATGAAATTCGTACACCAGCGCGAGCACCTCAATGAGGACGACATCGTCGTCATCGAGTGTTCCCAGCGCTGCAATATCCGCCTGATGAACGACGCCAACTTCCGCAGCTTCAAGAACGGCGGCCGTCATACCTACCACGGCGGCCACTTCGAGAAGTTTCCGGCGAAGATCACCGTGCCCAGCACCGGGTTCTGGAATATCACCATCGATACCGTGACCACCCGCCCGATCTCGGTTACCCGCAAGCCCACCCTCACCCACAAGATCAAGATCATCCGTCGCTCGTCGTCGAAACTCAGATAAGGCCACCATGACCCAGACCATCAAGTACGTGATCAAATACAAACTCGACGGCCAGCGTCGCTGGGACTTCGCGCTGATGCCCGACGCCTCGCAGGCGCAAGCCCTCGAAGCCTTGCGCAAAATCCATGGTGAAGACGCCGACAAGATCAGCGACATTCAGGTCAGCAAGGCCCTGTAGTAGTAGCCGCCGCACCGTTCGCCCAGCGCAAGGAGACCTCGCATGCGCCACTGGCCCGACCGCCGCATCCTCGACCTGCTGGGCATTGAGTTGCCCATTCTGCAGGCCCCCATGGCGGGGGCAACCGGCTCGGCCATGGCCATTGCGGTGAGCTCGGCCGGCGGCCTGGGCGCCCTGCCCTGCGCCATGCTCAACGGTGAGCAGGTGCGCGCCGAAATTGCTGCATTCCGCGCCGGCTGCCCGGGGCGCCCCTTGAACCTGAACTTTTTCTGCCACCAGCCACCCGCGCCCGACGCCGAGCGCGACGCGCGCTGGAAGCAGGCGCTCGCCCCCTACTACAGCGAAGTGGGGGCGGATTTCGCGGCGCCCACCCCGGTCTCGAACCGTGCGCCTTTCGATGAGGCGAGTTGCCAACTGGTCGAACAACTGCGGCCGGAAGTGGTGAGCTTCCACTTTGGCTTGCCCCAGGCCGACCTGCTGCAACGGGTACAGGCCAGCGGTGCCAAGGTGCTCTGCACCGCCACTACCGTGCAAGAGGCCGTCTGGCTGGAGCGCAACGGCTGTGACGCCATCATCGCCATGGGTTATGAAGCCGGCGGCCATCGCGGCATGTTTCTCAGCGACGCCATCACCAGCCAGATCGGCACCTTTGCCCTGGTACCGCAGGTGGCCGACGCGGTCCGCCTGCCGGTCATCGCCGCCGGTGGCATCGCTGACCATCGCGGCCTGGTGGCGGCCCTGGCCCTGGGCGCATCTGCCGTGCAGATCGGCACGGCGTACCTGTTCTGCCCCGAGGCCAAGGTTTCGCCAGCACATCGGCAGGCGCTGGACAGTGCGCCTGCCAGTGACACGGCGCTGACCAACCTGTTTACCGGCCGCCCGGCCCGCGGCATCAACAACCGTATCATGCGCGAGCTGGGGCCGATGAGCGCGCTGGCACCAGCGTTTCCGCTGGCGGGCGGGGCATTGATGCCGTTAAGGGCAATCACCGAGCCGCAGGTCAACAGCGACTTCAGCAACTTGTGGTCAGGGCAGGCGTTGCGGTTGGGGCGGCCTATGCCGGCCGAGGCGCTGACCCGGGAGATCGCGGCCAAGGCACTGGCCAGGGTTGCCGGGTAGCCCGCGCCTGCGCAGCCTGCGGCAACCTTTCGTTAGCCCGCAATCACACCATCCTTGCGAATGCACCCAGCAGCCCTTCCCGGCAACTGGCCTATCGCTATATAGTTGTGAATATAACGATACCCCAAGGAGCTGCCTGCATGCGTATCCGCCCGTCTCACCTGGCCTTCACTGCCATGGCCAGTCTGTTTGCCTTCAACACCGCCTGGGCCGACGAGGTTCAAGTGGCCGTCGCGGCGAACTTCACGGCGCCCATCCAGGCCATTGCCAAGGACTTCGAACACGACACCGGCCATACACTGGTCGCGGCTTACGGCGCCACGGGGCAGTTTTACGCCCAGATAAAGAACGGCGCGCCCTTCGAGGTGTTCCTTGCCGCCGATGACACAACCCCGAAAAAGCTCGAGGAAGAAAAGCAGATCGTCCCCGGTTCACGCTTCACCTACGCCATCGGCACCCTGGCGCTGTGGTCGGCGAAAGATGGCTACGTCGACGCCAAGGGCGAGGTGCTGAAACAAAACGCATTCAGCCACCTGGCCATCGCCAACCCCAAGGCCGCGCCATACGGCCTGGCCGCCACCCAGGTACTGGACAAACTGCAGCTTACCGCGGCCACCAAACGCAAGATCGTCGAAGGCCAGAACATCACCCAGGCTTTCCAGTTCGTCTCCACCGGCAATGCCGAACTGGGTTTTGTCGCGCTATCACAAATCTTCAAGGACGGTAAAGTGACCCAAGGCTCGGCCTGGATCGTACCGGCCAACCTGCACGACCCGATCCGCCAGGACGCCGTACTGCTCGACAAAGGCAAGGACAACGCTGCCGCCAAGGCCCTGATCGAATACCTGAAGGGGCCAAAGGCCGCCGCCCTGATCAAGTCCTACGGTTATGAAATCTGATGCCGCTGGATGCCAGTGACCTGGGTGCCATCTGGCTGACCGTCAAACTGGCCAGCCTGACCACGGTGATCCTGCTGATCATCGGCACGCCGGTCGCCTGGTGGCTGGCGCGCACGCGCTCCTGGCTACGCGGGCCGGTGGGCGCGGTGGTGGCGCTGCCGCTGGTGCTGCCACCGACCGTCATCGGCTTCTACCTGCTGATCGCCCTCGGCCCCCACGGCTGGCTCGGCCAGGCCACCCAGGCCATGGGCCTGGGCACCGTGGTGTTCAGCTTCACCGGCCTGGTCATTGGTTCGACCGTCTATTCCATGCCCTTCGTGGTCCAGCCATTGCAGAACGCCTTTGCCGCCATCGGCCAGCGCCCGCTGGAGGTCGCGGCCACCCTGCGCGCCAGCCCGTGGGACTGCTTCCTCCATGTGGTGCTGCCGCTGGCACGCCCCGGTTTCGTCAGCGCCAGCATTCTCGGTTTTGCCCACACCGTGGGCGAATTCGGTGTGGTGCTGATGATCGGTGGCAACATCCCCGACAAGACGCGCGTGGTTTCGGTACAGATCTTCGATCACGTCGAGGCCATGGAATATTCACAAGCACACTGGCTGGCCGGCGCCATGCTGGTGTTCTCGTTCCTGGTGCTGCTGTTGCTGTACACCGGGCGCCGCGGTAAAGCCGGCTGGAGCTGAGATGACTGCATCGATAGTGGCGCGCCTGAACCTGCCACGTGACGACTTTACCCTGGACGTAGACCTGCGCCTGCCCGGCCGCGGCATCAGCGCCCTGTTCGGTCAGTCCGGCTCTGGCAAGACCACTTGCCTGCGCTGCCTGGCGGGGCTGGAGCGGGCTGCCAACGCCTATGTCGAGGTCAACGGCGAGGTCTGGCAGGACAGCAGCCGTGGTTATTTCCGCCCTCCCCACCTACGCCCGGTGGGCTATGTATTCCAGGAGGCCAGCCTGTTCCCACACCTGTCGGTGCGCGCCAACCTGGAATTCGGCTGGCGCCGCCTGGCGGCCGCCGAACGCAAAGTCAGCCTGGGCCAGGCCAGCCAGCTGTTGGGTATCGGCCATTTGCTGGAGCGCCGCCCGGCGACTTTGTCGGGTGGTGAGGCGCAGCGGGTTGGCATCGCCCGCGCCCTGCTCAGCAGCCCGCAGCTGCTATTGATGGATGAGCCGCTGGCCGCCCTCGACGGCCCACGCAAGCGCGAGATACTGCCGTACCTGGAACGCCTGCACGGTGAGCTGGACATCCCGCTGGTGTATGTCAGCCACGCACAAGATGAGGTGGCACGCCTGGCCGACCACCTGGTGCTGCTGGAACACGGCCGAGCCGTGGCCAGCGGCCCCATTGGCGAAACCCTCGCCCGCCTCGATCTGCCGCTGGCCCAGGACGATGACGCCGGGGTGGTGTTCGAAGGCCGGGTGGTGGGGCACGACCCGCGCTACGACCTGCTCGACCTGCGCCTGCCCGGCGAACATGGGCCCTTGCTACGCATCGCCCATGCCGCCCGGGCCATGGGCGACACCTTGCGGGTCAAGGTGCAGGCGCGTGACGTAAGCCTGGCACTGACAGCTGACAGCACCTCGAGCATCCTCAACCGTTTGCCGGTACAGGTGCGCGAAACCCGCCCCGCGGCCAACCCGGCGCATGTACTGGTCAGCCTGGACGCTGGCGGCAACCTGCTGCTCGCGCGCATTACCCGGTTTTCGGCAGAGGAGCTCGCCCTGCACGCAGGGCAGGTCGTGTACGCCCAGATCAAATCGGTGGCGCTACTGGGCTGAGCATACCTGACACGCGTGTTGTCCATTGATCAGTGATCTGATCGAGGCCAAACACCATGCTCGACTGCCCTCTGCCGCGCAGTTTGCACTATGTCGAAGACAGCCAGCCAGGCCTGACCCGGCGCCGTTGGCGCGACCGCTTCATCTACCTGGACGCCGATGGCGAACGGGTCCGCGACAAGGACACCCTGGCGCGCATTGCCGCCCTGGTGATCCCACCGGCCTACACCGACGTGTGGATCTGTGCCGACCCCCAGGGCCACCTGCAGGCCACCGGCCGTGATGCGCGTGGCCGCAAGCAATACCGCTACCATGTGCAATGGCGCGAACTGCGCGACCAGCATAAGTACGGCCGCATGCTGGCCTTCGCCCAGGTTTTGCCGAAACTGCGCGCACAACTGGAAACCTACCTGGCACGCCCAGGGCTGGACCGGGAAAAGGTCATGGCACTGGTGGTGAGCCTGCTGGACCACACGCTGATCCGCATTGGCAACCAGCGCTACCTGCGCGACAACCAGTCGTACGGCCTGACCACCCTGCGCAACCGCCACGTAGAGGTCAAGGGCAGCAGCATTCGCTTCCAGTTCCGCGGCAAGCGCGGTGTCGAGCACAACGTCACCCTCAATGACCGGCGTCTGGCCAACCTGCTCAAGCGCTGCATGGAACTGCCCGGGCAGGCGCTGTTCCAGTACCTGGATGCCGACGGCCAGCGCCATAGCGTCGGCTCGGCCGAGGTCAACCAGTTCCTGCAGCAACTCACAGGTGCCGACTTCACCGCCAAGGACTACCGCACCTGGGCTGGCAGCAGCCTGGCGCTGGACCTGCTCAGGCCATTGGCCTGGGAACCGGAGGCCGAGGCCAAACGCCAGGTGGCCGCCATCGTTCGCCAGGTGGCCACGCGCCTGGGCAATACCCCGGCGGTCTGCCGCCGCTGCTACATCCACCCCGCCGTACTCGAACACTACGCCCTGGGCCGCCTGGCGGACTTGCCAAAGCACCGCATACGCAAAGGCCTGGACCCTGAAGAGGTGGCTTTGCTGGTATTTCTTCAAGCCCTAGAGGAACAGGACGGTCATTAAGCCTGTCTATTTAATCCATGATGCGAAGAAATTTCCCATTGGCCGCCAACGGCCCTATTCTTGCCACCGAGCACCTTGGCCGACAAATCGCTGACGGTTTGCTTTGGCACCTGCAAGTGAAGGTACGCAACAGAATTTTTCTGTCGGGGAATTACTATCCGCCGAAAGCGTCTTTAATGAGAAGGAACAGGGACCCGCTCCCGCCGCCGCGGCAGTTAGCCATGCGGACTTTATTATCACCAAGGAGAACTACATGCTGATACTCACCCGTAAGGTTGGCGAAAGTATCGTCATCAATGATGACATCAAAGTCACCATTCTGGGCGTAAAAGGGATGCAGGTGAGGATCGGTATCGATGCACCGAAGGATGTACAGGTCCATCGTGAAGAGATCTTCAAGCGTATCCAGGCCGGCAGCCCAGCCCCGGAAAAGCACGACGATTCACAGTGAATCCCGGCTGACCAAGCGCATGGATGCGCTCGGCCGCAGGCTCAGGCTTTCAGTAGCTCACGCACCTTCGCAATCATCTTGTCCATATCGAATGGCTTGTCGAAAATGGCCTTGAACAGGGCAGGACAGACCTGGCTGGCCTGTGCGCCACTCATGAGAATGACTGGCACCTCGCGCAGCGCCGAGCAGTCACGCATGGCGCGCACCAGCTCCTCGCCATTGAGCACCGGCATCATGTAGTCGGTGATCACCAACTGCACGCTCTCGGCCACAAGCATTTCCAGCGCCTTCTTGCCGTTGATGGCCTTTTTCACCTCGTAACCTTCATCCTCCAGGGCGAAGGCCAGGATATCGGCGATCAGGTATTCGTCATCGACGATCAGAATGGTGTTCATTGCCCCGCCTGTCACCCGCCATCCTGCGGCACCGGCGTACCCGAAAGCACCCCGCTGTTGCCGGCGAATGCCTTGTGTAGCGTGATGCCCTGGGGCCCGATCAGCAGCTCGTGCAAGGCCGGGTCATGGTGGCTGTCACGCACCTTGAGGATCGACAGCATACGCCGCAGCTGCGAGTCCAGTTCCACAAAGCGCATCAGCATCAGGTTGTCGACGATGCTCGACAGGTCCGGCGCCGGTGCGCTGATCTCGGCGCCGAAAATATCGCGCATTTCCCAGGTCAGCATCACGCTGACGCCGCGCGCGCGCAGCTCACCGGTCAACGCGCGAAAGAAGGCATTGAGGCGGGCCGGGTCGGTGGCCAGGCGGCTGAATGCCCCCAGGCTGTCGATCACCACGCGCTTGCTGCCCAGTGCGGCGACCCGCTCCAGCAGCCGCGCGCCCACTTGGTCGAGCAACCCCTCTGTGGTGGGTTGCCAACACAATTGCAAACTGCCGCTTTGCTCCATCGCGGCAAAGTCGTACCCCAGCGATGCGGCCTTGCTGCGCAGGCGCTCGGGCGTTTCATAGAAGCCGAAATGCAAGCCTGGCGCTTGCGCGGTACTGGCGCCAAGAAATGCCAGGCACAACGAGCTCTTGCCAATACCGGACGGGCCGATCAACAAGCTGACCGAACCGTTCGCCAGCCCGCCGCCGAGCATTTCATCGAACGTGGGTACCCCGCTGGTGACGCGCCCCACATTGCCGCCGGCGACCTGGCTGGGTTGGCTGAACAGCGCTTCCAGGCGCGGAAACACGTGCATGCCGGCTTCGTCGATCAGGCACTCGTGGCGCCCCGACAACGCCCCACTGCCGCGGGTTTTGCGTAACTGGACATGGCGCACGGCACGGCTGCCCAGTAACTGCTCACCCAACTCGATGACCCCATCGACCATGGTGTGCTCAGGGCTCCCCTCCTCCAGCCGGGCGCTGGTCAGCAGCAACACGGTACAACCCGCAAACGCCGCGTGGCCTTGCAGTTCGGAGACGAACTTCTTGGTGTCGAGCGTGGTGTGTGCACGGGCGCGGGCATTGAGCACACCGTCGACGATCAGCAGGCTGGCCTTTTGCCGGGCGATTTCCTGGCGCAGCAAGCGCACCACAGCCTCCAGCCCTTCCTGCTCCAGGGTGTCGAAAGCGCTGACGAACTGGATCTGGTCACCAATCAACCCCGGGTCGAAGAACGCGAGCGTCGACAGGTACTGGAACAAGCGTTCATGTGACTCGCTGAGCAAGGTAGCCACCAGCACCCGACCACCGTCACGCACGTGGTTATGGGCCAGCTGGTTGGCAAGAATGGTCTTGCCGGCACCCGGTGGCCCTTGAACGATGTAGGAGGCGCCAGCCACCAGGCCACCCCTGAGCAACGCATCGAGCCCGTCGATGCCCGTTATCAGCCGCCTGAGTGCCTGTGCCATGTTGTCTACCTGTCGAGTGGGCTGAGTGCCTGATTCTGATACATTGGCAGATAAAGCTGCATGCAAGTTCCACGACCCGGCGCGCTATCGACACAAATAGCGCCACCGCTCTGCCTGGCGAAGCCGTACACCTGGCTAAGGCCCAGGCCAGTACCCTTGCCAAAGGGCTTGGTGGTGAAAAATGGCTCGATGATGCGTGGCAGCACTTCGGGCGCGATACCCTCGCCACTGTCCTCCACCCCAAAGCACACAAAGCGGCCGTGCAGCCCTTCTACCTCGCCGGCCAACTCGACCAGCTCCACCCTCAGGTCGATATGGCCATTGCCGGTGATGGCGTCGCGGGCATTGAACAACAGGTTGAGCAAGACCATTTGCAGCTGCCCGGCATCGACTTCGATCAGCGGCAGGTCCGGTTGCAGCACCACCGTCAGCGTGATCGCACTGGGTAACGCATGCTCCAGCAGGCCACGGGTGGCGGCAACCAGGGCAGCCGGTGCAACACTGGCCACATCGAGCTGGCGGTGGCGGGCGAAGCTGAGCAATTGCTGAGTCAGCTCGGTGCCGCGCTGCCCGGCATCGATGATGTGCTGCAGCATGCGCTGCGCCCGCACCGGGTCCTGGGTAGTCTGCGCCAGGCGTGCCGAGCTGAGAATGATGGTCAGCATGTTGTTGAAGTCGTGCGCCAGGCCACCGGTCAACTGGCCAAGCGCCTCAAGTTTCTGCGCCTGGAACAGCTGGGCGCGCATGGCATCCAGTTGCATGGCAGACTCACGACGGTCGGTAATGTCACGGGTGACCTTGGCAAGCCCGACGATCTGGCCGTCTTCGTCGCGAATCACATCCAGTGCGGCCAACGCCCAGAACTGCGTGCCATCCTTGCGTACCCGCCAGCCTTCATCCTGTGCCACACCCTGCTCGAGCGCCTGGCGCAGCAGGCACTCAGGGCGGCCGTCAGCGCAGTCCTGCGGGGTAAAAAACAGCGAAAAATGCCGGCCAACCACTTCGTCGGCGCGGTAACCCTTGATCCGTTGCGCGCCTCCATTCCACGACACCACATGCCCAGAAGGGTCGAGCATGTAGATGGCATAGTCCACCACCGACTGAACCAGCTGTTCATAACGGTGGGCGGGCATGTCGGGGTGGTCGATGCTATCAGCTGAAACCATGCATACTCCACTGGCACAGCAGGAAGGAAAAAATGAATGTAACCCGGTGTGCCCAGCCTTGAGCCATCCCTTGACACTCTTGGATCCAACCAATCGGTAACAGTGGCTTAATGACTGCAACGTGTCAATTGCCCATTACAACTGCCCTCTCATCTGTAGATCATAGGTGCTGCGGTTGACTCAACTATAACAATGGGTTATAAAGCGCGCTTGATTGCAAAGCCCTTCTGCTTAGAAGCGAGCCGGTCGTTCACGACCCCTTCAAGCGTGCGAGTGTGGTGGAATTGGTATACACAGCAGACTTAAAATCTGTCGGCGTGAGCCTTGCGGGTTCGAGTCCCGCCACTCGCACCAAATTCCCCTGAAAAGGCGCCTGCATGGCGCCTTTTTAGCGTCTGGCAGCAATGTTTTGCGCAGCTGCTAAAGTGGAGCATACATTCGTCCACTGGAACGCTGCCATGCGCTACTCCCTATTCGATGGTCAACGCGACATCATCATCCTGCTTGCCCGCGTGCTGTTGATGATCCTGTTCGTCTTGTCAGGCTGGGCCAAACTGACCGGTTTCGACGGGACCGTCGCCTACATGACCTCCCTGGGTGCCCCCGCCCCGATGCTGGCGGCCGCAATTGCGGTACTGATGGAGTTCGTGGTCGCCATCCTGCTGATCGTTGGCTTCTATACCCGGCCACTGGCAGCGCTGTTCGCGCTGTTCGTGCTGGGCACCGCGCTGATCGGCCACCCTTTCTGGAACATGGTCGACCCCGAACGCAGTGCCAACATGACCCAGTTCCTGAAGAACATGGCCATTATGGGTGGCCTGCTGCTATTGGCCGTGAGCGGCCCTGGGCGCTTCTCCGTAGACGGGCGCTGAGTCAGTCGTCGCAGTCATCGAACCACGCCGGATGCTCGAGCCGCTCTTCATCAAGGTCATCGAAGTCACCCGGCGTTTCGTCTTCCTCCAGCTCATCCTCGGCGCCCTGGGCGTCCGCCTCGTGTTCCACGTCGTCGCCATAGAGGAATTCGTGATCGAGCAGATGATCGTGCTCCGGCTCGTGAAGGTCGTCTTGGTCGCGCATGCTGGCTCCTGAAGTGTTTGGCAGGCCTGTATAGGCCGATCGAGGTGCCGGGTCAATGGGGGCTATTAATGCACCGTTAATGCCACCAGCCCAATCTGCAGGCTCTCCCTTCAAACGTTGCTTGCCCGCCTTCATGGCGGGCTTTTTTTCGCCCCGCCAATGACTGCGCCCCAAATGACAGGTTGATCACCTGCGCTTCACGAAATACCGACATCTGCTTGCGCACACTGACCCCGCTCCGTACGTTCTTGCAGCCCGCCGCACATTTGCCGCGGGCTTTTCTTTGTTCGACAGCCTGTGGCTGCTCACCCTCATGATCTGGAGCAGTTTTCCCCTCGCGCGCAAGGTCTATGCTGATCCGGCCATCACTCAAGCTCATTCGGATAGACACGGAGGCTCCTATGAAAGCTGCTGTTGTTGCGCCAGGCCGTCGCGTGGACGTTGTCGAGAAAACCCTGCGCCCACTGGAACACGGCGAAGCGCTGCTGAAGATGCAATGCTGCGGGGTATGCCATACCGACCTGCATGTCAAAAATGGCGACTTCGGTGACAAGACCGGTGTCGTGCTGGGTCACGAAGGCATTGGGGTGGTTCAGGAGGTAGGCCCCGGTGTCACTTCGCTCAAGCCCGGCGACCGCGCCAGCGTTGCCTGGTTTTACCAGGGCTGTGGGCACTGCGAATACTGCACCAGTGGCAACGAAACACTGTGCCGCGAAGTGAAGAATTCCGGCTACACCGTCGACGGCGGCATGGCCGAGGCCTGCATCGTCAAGGCCGACTACTCGGTCAAGGTGCCTGATGGCCTCGACTCTGCAGCGGCCAGCAGCGTCACCTGCGCCGGCGTCACCACCTACAAGGCCGTGAAAAGCTCCAACATTCGCCCCGGCCAGTGGATCGCCATCTATGGCCTCGGTGGCTTGGGCAATCTGGCCCTGCAATATGCGAAGAATGTGTTCAACGCCAAAGTGATTGCCATCGACGTCAACGACGAGCAACTGCGCTTCGCCAGCGAGATGGGCGCCGACATGGTGGTCAACCCCCGCACCGAGGATGCAGCGAAAGTCATTCAGGCCAAGACCGGTGGTGCCCATGCAGCCGTGGTTACGGCAGTAGCCAAAGCGGCATTCGACTCGGCGGTAGACGCCCTGCGTGCCGGTGGCCGCCTGGTTGCGGTCGGCCTGCCCTCCGAAGCCATGAACCTGAACATCCCCCGCCTGGTACTGGACGGCATCGAAGTAGTCGGCTCGCTGGTGGGCACCCGCCAGGACTTGCAGGAGGCTTTCCAGTTTGCCGCAGAAGGCAAAGTCGTGCCCAAGGTGACACTCCGGCCGATCGAAGACATCAACCAGATCTTCGACGAGATGCTGGAAGGCAAGATCAAAGGCCGCATGGTGATCCAGTTCGAAGGCTGACCTGCTGACTACGCGACGAAGATTACCACTGCACAGCCCGCAGACAATCCGTTGCGGGCTTCGCTTCCACCGGTCAGTTTCTGCCCATTGGGGCAACGCTCAAGTTCGACCGCGCGTTCATGCCCTGTAGCAAAGGGGTCACCCCGTCCACGAGTGGCGACGTTGCGCACGCATGGCTACGAATACATTGATGATTGCCAGTACCGGCAAACACTTGGCTGGCTGGCCCACCCTCATGCAGGCAATCGGCAGCCGCTTCTTTGAGAATCTTGTCCAACGATTCAACCATGCTGGAATAATCCATTCCTGACTCCGTCGTTGGTGAACATCGCTTACGTTCAACCATAGCTGAGAAACATTACAACAGTACGCTGGGAAATACCCTGATACAGACCACTCCCTTCAGTGAAGCTGACCGATCACCGGCATACCAGGTTCAAAGAAAAATCTCGCACTGTTCGACGTGAGGGTTTTGAATGGTCTGTACGGCTTGTACTTGCAGGAGACAGCAATGACCATTCGCAGCCTGGCCAGAATTCTTCCACAAGACCCCAACCGTCCAGGCTGGGTGCTTGGATGGGGTGTACTAAGAGACCGCTACCCCTGGCATTTTGTCGATGTCTATGCCGACCAGCAAACAGCACAGGCAGAGGCGCGGCGGCGCGGCGCGGGCTATGTGGTCGAGCATGGGTCACACCGGCTGGGGTCGAAGGAATTCATCTGTGGAACGAGCCTGCCGGAAGGCTAGCGCTACGTTACTCGCTGCTGCGCACAAAAATCCGACAGAGTGACCAGAGCATCACCGCCGCGTGAGCTAAAGTTCTTGATGAACACACGCAACGTGAGATACCCATCATGATAAAAAGTGAAGCAGAAGAGGTGATCGAGCGTATCAGGAAGGATCTCGAGAAGCATGGCGTGAATATCGGCTTTGTACAAGAAGTTACCATACCGTATTTCGGTTGTGATCTTGACCACTACGTTGCGCAGGTCAGCGAGGCGCCAGGGAACTTGGTCAAGCGCATCCTGATACACGATGAGGCCTTATGGAGGGCGTTCAGGCGAGGTGATGTGCCTCGCTGCAAGATCAGTGAATGCCAATGCCGAGGCGAGCTGTTCGGCATGCCCATCATGATAGAGCCAAGAACCGATGACTCTTACACCATCCTGTACAACAACGGTCAAACAGGGTTTTGAGCTAACCGACGACCCTCCGCAGGCTTTTAGCCTGCGGAGAACTCAAGCCGAGGCGCGACTCAGCATTTTACCTTCCACAACTGGTCAATTCGCGTCGTGTAGGATTGGCTCATCATCTCCCTCTTCATGCCCCAATCCGGCACCGCGGGCACACTGGCAGTGCGCACTGTACCCCTCCCCCAGCGCCCATTGATGTCGTCCATGACCGCCATCAATCGGTCGCACGCCACCGACTGCTTCAGGGCAAAAAGATCTTCTGAAAATTCGCCCGGTTGTCGAAGGTCCATCAACAGCACCTCGGCCTTGCTGTAGCGAAACCCAGGGCGGAAGATTTGCTCGACCGCTGCCGTAGCCAGCCCGGTCATGAGCAGTGTGTCGCAGGTCGGATAGGGCAGCTCCACCAATGCTCCCTGGGCGTGGTGTGGCTCCTGCGGGTTGAACATGCCGGTGCGTATGCTGACGCGCATGCGCTTGCACAGCGAACCCTGGGCACGCAACTTTTCCGCCGCACGGCCAACGTAGGTGGCCACTGCCTGCTTGATCGGCGCCAGGTCAGCAAGCCGCCTGCCGAACATGCGGCTGCAGCATATTTCCTGCTTCGGCGGCTCGACCTCATCCAGCTCAAGGCAGGGCGTACCGGCCAGCTCCCGGGCCGTTTTCTCCACGACCACGCTGAACTTGCGTCGCAGCGTCCAGGCATCGGCCCTGGCCAGGTCCATCGCCGTATGAATGCCCATTGCCTCGAAGTGGGCGGCCATGCGCCGGCCAACACCCCACACCTCCTTCACCTTGGTATTGCGGAGCACCCAGTCGCGCTTGAACGCATCGGTAATGTCCACAACCCCGCCCGTCTGGGCCTGTATGCGCTTGGCCGTATGGTTGGCCAGCTTGGCGAGCGTCTTCGTACCGGCGATGCCAACGCCAACCGGGATGCCCGTGCATTGAAAGACTCTTGAACGCACATTTCGCCCAAACAGAGTCAGGTCGCCCTGAATTCCGGACAGGTCAGCGAAGCACTCGTCGATACTGTAGACCTCGGCGGCAGGCACCATCGACTCGATCAGCGACATGACGCGCTCGCTCATGTCGCCATACAGCGCGTAATTGCTGCTGAAGGCCTTGATGCCGTGGCGGCGTAACTTGTCCTTGGCCTGGAAATACGGTTCGCCCATCTTCACGAAGGGTTTTGCGTCGTATGACCTGGCAATCACGCAGCCGTCATTGTTGCTCAGCACCACGATCGGGGTCTTGGCCAGGTCGGGCCTGAACACACGCTCGCAGCTCGCGTAGAACGCATTGCAGTCGATGAGCGCGAAAACCGGGTCACTGCGCATGGTCACGAACGCTGTAACGCACAACGCCCCATACCACGAAGTCATCCCCTTCCATGATGTACCGCGCCGGGTAAGCGGGGTTTTCAGACTTGAGGATCACCACCCCGTCGCGGCGGTGCAGGCGCTTGCACACCGGCTCGCAGTTGACCGCGGCAATGACGATGTCGCCGTGCTCCGCCTCACGGCCACGGTCTACGATGACCAGATCACCTGAGTAGATGCCAGCGCCTTGCATGCTGTCGCCTTCAACTTTCACCAGATACACATGGGGTGCGCGGATGTCGAACAGCTCATCCAGGGAAATATGGCCTTCCAGGTGGTCTGCGGCAGGCGAAGGGAAACCGGCCGGAACGTGGAACGAGTACTGCGGGAAGGATTCGGTGCCGCCAGTCGGCGGACCGAGATAGGTGATGGTCATGACGGAAGGTCCAATGCAAACTGTATGCATATACAGTAAATCTGGCATTGGGCATGCGGTCAATCACGCACGGCGAAAATTCTGACGGACGAGAGGTGGATTATGTGCGGGCGCTACTCGATCTACGAGTCGATGGATCACTACCTGCGCCAGCTCGCGCTGGACCTGGTGGTGATCAATGGCTACGACCACGAGCCGATCAACCGCTACAACGTTGCGCCGTCCACGCGCGTGGAACTCGTTCGCCAGCGTGGTGACGGTTTGTACGTGGATCGGGTCAAGTGGGGTTGGTCGCCTGCCTGGGCCAAAGGCAAGCGCCCGGATCCGATCAATGCTCGAGCCGAGACGGCAGTGACAGGTAAGTTCTTCAAGGCGCTTTGGCCGAACGGCAGAGCCCTGGCGCCTGCCAATGGTTGGTTTGAGTGGCTCGCGGACCCAGCGGACCCAAAGCGCAAGCAGCCCTGCTACATCACCAGTGCCGACGGCGGCCCGCTTTTCTTTGCGGCGCTGGCAGAGGTGCACCACGGCGTGGCACCGGATGAGCGCGATGGCTTCGTGATCATCACTGCAGCCGCAGACCAGGGGCTTATCGACATCCACGACCGAAAGCCTCTGGTGCTGACGCCGCAACTGGCAAGGGAATGGCTGGACCCCGCCACATCGGCGGAACGTGCGGCGACGATCATCGAAAAAGGCTGCCGCCCCGCACAGGATTTCCGCTGGTTTCCGGTTGGAAAAGCAGTGGGCAATGTTCGCAACGAGGGGGCGGAGTTGATAGAACCTGCCAATGATCGGGACCGTCAGGGGGACCTGGGGTTTTGAAGCGGGTAGCCGGGCTTCCCGCTTCGCAGGCGCTCATTAGCCTGCTTCCTCCACCTGCTTGTAAATGCGGAATCCCCGCGCCTGGTAATTTTTAAGGGCAGCAGGATGGTCAAGTGTGCACGTGTGCACCCATACCCGCTCTGTGCCAGGCCACTCCCATGCAGATAGGGCGGCGTGGCTCAACAGCGCCCCGCCGAACCCGCTCCCTATGAACTGCGGCGCCAGCCCGAAATATCGGATCTCACTGTTACGGCCATCGGGACGATAAAGCTCGTAGTAGCCGGCAATTGCACCTCGGTGGTAGGCAACCCACGTTCGATGGCAATCCTGCTCAACGAGTGCCTGCCAATCGGCGTCACGCCAGGTATCAAGATCGCCCCATTCCCAGGACGCGCCTACGAGCTGGTAGAGGAATTTGTTGAATAGCGCCTGAGGCACTTCGCACTCGATAATCTGTAGGTCATGCCGCTGGGGCTTCGCCTGCAGGTCTGAAGCCGAAGTCATTTCCAAATAGTAGGTAGTGCAAGAACGATTCATTACGGGCACCCTTTGCTCCCTTTCGTGCGCAGACAAGCATGCCAGCAACAGCTTGATTTCGGCCAGCCCGCACGTGCGCCTCGTAAGGGGCGCAAGACAGCGTCTTGGCCGGGGCTCAGCAGTACGCAATCAGGCGTAGGGCTAATGCCTGTCAGTTACGTAATTTGGGGCCGCTTTGCGACCCTTCGCGGGCACGCCCGCTCCCACAGGGGGGCGCGCATTTCTTGAGTTCAGCGCTTGAAACGTTTGGGAGCGGGCGTGCCCGCGAAGGGCTGCAAAGCAGCCCCAGTAACGCTTAACTGACAGGCATTAGCCGTAGGGCTGCCATTAATTTAGGAACGTTTGGCATTTTTTGACGCGCAAATAAAAACCCCGCAGACGTTAATCTGCGGGGCTTTCGAATGGTGGAGGCCGAGGTCGGAATCGAACCGGCGTAGACGGATTTGCAAACCGATACAAGAATCGCCTATTCATGCCTGCTGGATGCAAATATCAGTTCCAAAACGAAGCGGGATTTGCACGTCTGAAACCCGCATTCTACAAGGGTCACCTAAAAAGTTTTGGGACTGATTTCCGGCCCTTTTATGCCCACCTTCCGGTACTGCAACAGTAGCGTGAGACTCTGGCATCAGGCCGCGCCACAAGCGGCCTGTGCACCGCCCCTGTCTAATACAGTTCGTCCGGTTTCAGCGACTTTCACCCAGTAAAACCGAGAAGCTTTCGAGCAGTTTTAGAAAGCATCAGCACCCCCACCCTGGCGTTCTGCCAATGATGATCCGGCCTGGCTCATCACTCCCCATCCCCTCCCACGATTCGTACTTGAACAGGCCGATGTGATAGGCCTCTTCGTGCTCTGTCAGCGCCCAAAGCCGCGCCGCCTCGGACAGCTCCAGCATATCGACCAGGTTCTCCGAACTGACTTCACGGCGGCGGTGAGCGGCATAGGCCATCTCATCGAGCACAGCGGCGCGCCCATCTGGATCGGTTACCAAGGAAAATTGGTCGTTCAGCTCATCCAGCCACGCTTTCGGTATCCCGGCCATCATTCTGCCCTGCACCACCAAGACTGCGCGTAGAGCACGCCGTCGACCTCCTCCACCCCGTTGATGTTGATGCCGAGCTGGGCCATGCCGTTGACCTTGGCATCGTGCAGCCGCGGGATAATGTCCGGCCCAGGCGAAGGGTTGAACACCCAAGCCTGTGTCGATACCCGGCCCAGCCGCTCGCTGTGTTGGTCACCTATGTGGATATCGGCCCGGATTGGTGTGATCTTGCTGAGGCGATTCGTGGGGATGACCACGCCATCCACGCGGCGGCGAACGAGGAGGAAGTACATAGGGCACCAATACTGTATAGATAAACAGTATCGTATAGGCGGGATCGGGCGCGGGCAATTGCCGGTCAGCGGATCAGTGAAGAGGAGGCAGATCCTTGCCGCGGGCCTTGGCCACAGCGCGCAGCTGGTAATCGGACACAGCTTGGAACAGAGACTCGGCAAGAACACGCAGGCGCTCGACCTCCTCCGCCGGAGCGCCAAAGTCCTGGGCCTGGTGATACTCGCGCATGGCGTCGATGGCCTGCTGAATCAGCGGCTCGCCAGCTTCGACCATGCCGATGAAGGTGCGCTTGTCCATTCTGGTGACCTGCTCATCTGGTAAGGCCATTATAGATGGACTCGCACGCCAGGCCCGCAGTCGGCTTCGTTCAAGTGCTGCCAGGATTAGCGACATTCGATCAGGATCTCAAGCATCGTGGGGATGCCATTCAAAGGTGCATGACTGGTAGCATGAGCAGGTGAATATCAGAGGCCTTTATGCTTAAACCAATATTGCTCGTCGAAGATGACGAGCGCGATCTTGACCTCATTTTGATCGCGCTAGAGCGCAGCCAGTTAGCGAATGAGGTTGTAGTCGCCCGAGATGGAGTGGAAGCACTTGATTATCTGCTTCGTCGAGAGAGATTCGCAGACAGGCCCGATGCAAATCCAGCCGTGGTGTTGCTGGATCTCAAGCTGCCCAAGATGGATGGACTTGAGGTTTTGGAAAAAATACGGGCGACTGAATACCTCCGCACCATCCCTGTGGCGATGCTTACCAGCTCCAAGATGGGGTCCGATCTCACTCGCGCGTACGAGCTAGGAGCAAATTCGTTCGTCGTGAAGCCGGTCGACTTCAAGGACTTCGTAGCGGCCGTTTCCGAATTGGGTTTGTTCTGGGCATTCCTTAACGAACCGCCGCCTGGATCAGCCCGGTTTAGCGTGCGCTAAGGGCTCTTTCACGACGACCAGCCTGGGTCAGTCCATGGTAAACCGCTCGCCCTGTAGCTCTCGCGCGGCCGGCAATGTCGACAGCTTTCACCAAGTCTCCCGCTCGTTCATCAGCCCGACCCAGCAGGTCGGAAAGAACCATGGGGTGCTTCTCGCCTGTGGCAACAGCGCCGGTAGCCGTACCGGGGCAACTGTCGGTCAGCGGCAAGATCCTGCCGCTGCTTCCAGAAGCCGCTCGTAGCCAATACGCTGCCGGCGCTCAGCCAACAGGGCGCGCACTTTTACCTCAAGGCTGTCGGTTATGCGCAGACCGGCAGCCGCCCAGGCCGGCACCGCCACCTCAGGCGCCCGGCACGGCACCTGCACTGGCACCTCGACGCGCACGTACTGGATCTGCGGCTCTACCTTGCCGGCGCACCCGGCTAGGCCCAGGGTTAGCACCAGTCCGATCCCACAGGAAAAGCCACGGATTACGCGGCTTTCAGAGCGAAACCACCCTGTTCCGCTCCCACAGGAGTGCGAGTTCAGGCCCAGGCTCATAACCCCAGCTCCGTGTCGATGATCGAGGTTGCGGCTGCGCACTGGTCGCCTCCGGTTCGCTCCTGCTGCAGGCGGTTCGCCGCAGCGTAGTCGTCTTGGGCTCTGGCCTTGGCCTCACCCACCGCCTGCTCCGCCCTGGTTTGGCGCTCGTTCGCGGCCATGGTCAAGTCGCCCAAAGCCTTTCCCTGCTCTTGCGCCAGGCCGCTGAGATTGTCCCGGGCAGCCTTGCAAGTGGAGACTTCACCATTGGCCTGGTCCAGCAGCGGGCGGTAGTGACCAGCAGCCAGCCAGACGCCACCCGCCCCGCCGAGCCCGGCTAAGAGCACGCAGCCCAACAGAAAGGCGGCCAGGCGGCCGCCCTCTACCGGGGCCACAATCATGCCAAGGCCCGCCGGATACCCTCGTCGATCACCTCGGCCTTGTACGGGTTACCGCCGTTCTCGTGGATGATGATGCCCACCACCATACCCCGCAGGGTCGCTGCGTCCTTGATGTTGATCGGGTCGGTGGTGCGCACGCCCAAGCGCTTGGCCACGGCGCTGGCGTAGGCCTGGGTGTCGTTCTCGTTGCTCGGCGCCCAGCGGTTGATAGTTTCGAGCACGGTGTCGATGCCCTTCCCGCCCACGCCGGGCATACCGTCCTTGCCCCGGTAGTTGATCAGCAACTTGCCCAAGGCACGGATGCCGTTCTCTGGCGTGTCGAAGATGGCGAACCGGCCGCCGGGCTCCTTGCCGATCTGGCCTTGCCAGTCGTTACGGGGGTTGTAGTCGATGTTGCCGGGGTTCCTGTTACGGATGCCGCGAGTTGTGGACATGCTTTTCTCCAGGCGAAAAAAAACCCGCGCTGGGCGGGCATTGGGTGGTTGCGAACGCCGTCAGGCAGCAGACGCCTCAGGCTCTGGTGCTGGCTCTGCCGGATCTTTTGCGCTGATGGAGACTTTGGCGGTGTAGTCCTTCAGCACCTGGGCCACGCATACCTGCGCGGTCGGGAACTGGTTCAGGATCTCGCGGGCTCGGGCGTCGGCCTCCTCCTGGGTGGCGTAGCGAGTTTTGTTGGCAACTTCGTAGTCATTGCTCAGGTTGATGGCGACAAATGGCATGGGTAAATCTCCAGGCAAAAGAAGCCCGCTCGATGGCGGGCATTGGGTAGTTGGCTTGGATTCAAGCCTTGGGGTGTTGCTGCTTGATCTGCTGCAGGGTCGAGAAGAACGGCTCAGCCTTGGGCATATGCCCTTGATTCATCGCGTGCCACAGCATGTCCAGTTGCTCCTCCACCGGCGGGTACTCGGCCGCACGGCGCTTGGTGTGGTCGCTCTTATGCTGAATTTTCAACGGTGAACTCCTGATCGCGGTATGGCCAAAGGGTGACCGTGACGGTGTAGATACCCGGCGCCGAAAATCCCAGCTCGATGTCACTGCCGTCAGCGGTGTAGGTTTCGCTCTCGATGTTGACGGCGGCACCTTCGTGCACCCCCTTCAACCAGAGCCCTTGGAGAACCGCCCCCATCTGGGGGCGCTCCTTGAGCATTTGCCCCATCACGAAGTGATCGGCCGGCCTTGCCGGTGTGGCCACCTGGATGAAAGGCCGGTCGGTGTTGAGCCTGATGATCTGCTTCCCGTACTCGGGCGGGCAGCTGACGGCAAATACGATCCGGCCGTCAGGCTCATAGGCTGCGAAGTGTCCAGTGTTGCTCATCGTTTGGTTCCCATCGCAAAGAGGTTATGATTTTTCACGCCGACCCCCGTGTTCTCCCCCCACCACTTCACAGTGACGACGAAAAAACCCGGGCCAACGCCGATTGATCCCATCAGGTTAGGGAAACCATCCGCCCAGTCGCCGCCACCTTCCGCGATCACCAAGCCGTTGATATCCATCTGGAATTGGTACTTACGGATACCACTGCCAAACCCTTGGTAGCAGCTGTACTGGGCCGTGATGAAACCGCCCTCGTCCATCTGCACGCCGACAGCGACTAGGTTTTGCCATTGGCCTACCCCCGCACCCAGCACATTCCCGGGGCTGCTTGCCGATACCGGCACGGTGACGGCGTTCCCACGAATGCGCAGCGTGTCGATTTCCGCCACACCGATCTTCGCGGACGTAATTGCACCATTGGCGATCTTGGCGTTGATGATGCTGCCATCACGAATGAAGGCATCATTCATGAACACCTGGCCGCCTTGAATCGCAAACGGGCTGACGTAACCATTGCCGGCGGCGTTGATTACCGCGAACTGGTCCGCCAAGACGGCCACGACCGACTGCAGCACACCATTCTGGTTCTGAATGCCTACTCCAATCCCACCGAGCGCATAAACTCCGCTTTGCGTAACTGCAACCTTGATCGAGAACTGAGCGTTGACCCGATTATTCAGTCCGGTCTGCGCGGTACTGATCTGCTGTACCGAAGCATTGGTGGCCCCCAAAGACGATTGGGTGCTCTGAATTTGCTGACTGAGTGCTCCATCAGCATCGCTTCGGGCCTTGGCTTCGTTCTGAATCGCGGCGTTGGCATCTCCGACAGAGGACAGCAGCCCATTTATCCTCTGTGTTTCAGCCGCCAGCTTGTCGCCCTGCTGGGATACGTTGACACTGAGCGAATCAAACGCCCTACCCGAAGCAGCCACCGACCGCCGACCGGCTGCGATGTAGGCAATGTCCACCTCGCCATTGGCATCACCTGAGTTGTACATGTCCAGGCGGATGGCCCAGATCTTCTTCCCGTTCCAGCCTGCGTGGCCGGAAAGGTCGAACTCAATGTCCTGCCAGTCCCCGTTAGAGGTGCTGATAGGCCAGTTGAACCGCCGGGCCTCGGCAAGGCCCCCATCCTCATTGGCCCAGTACATAGCCGCACTGGTCCGGCCGGTGTTGCGCCGGCGCAGCCTGATCCTCACAAGAGGGTTCGCGGCTCCGTCTATGACCGGGAAGGTGTTGGTTGCCTGAATGGTCGTGAACTTGGCGACAGTTGCATACTGAGGGCCAGCGGTCAGGGTTGCTCCAGACGTATTGGCTATCCATCCCTCCACTGAGTTAACGAACTCCCAGGTCTGCCCAGCCACGAATGGCAGAGCGGTACCAATCTTCGCTTCCAGGTTGGTGATGCTCGTGGATTGCGCAGTCAGTCCGCTTTCAGTAGCAGCGACGCGGCCAGCCACGTTGTTCAGCGCTGCGGTCGACGCCTTGCTGGCCAGGCCAGTGGAACCGTTGTTGACGCTGTTCTCAAGGCTGGTCGTTCTGCCGGACACAGAGGTTATGTCTTTGGCCTGCTGGCTCACGCTGGATGTCAGGCCGTCGACTGCCGTAGAAACGGCGCCGATGGCGGTGCTGTTGACCTGCCCGTTGTCTCGCCAGCCAGTCGGCCGCGAACCGTATTCGACCTGTGGCCTGGCAACCTCGAAAGTACCAGCAGCACTACTCCCGCTTGCAGCGTGGGCCCGGTAAAACACCCGAACCTTGGCGGCGCCAGCAGGAGCAACCGATGTGAACGACACGCGATCGCCGGACACCGATACGGGCACAACCGGCGAGGCCGGAGCAGAGATTACGGTACCGGCGGCGTTTGCCCACTGATGGAAGATCCTCAATCCCAAATCGCCTGAATCGGATGTCTTCCTTGCATAGATCGACGACGTCACCGTCTGACCCGGGGCAACTGCAGGAGCCCGTTCACTTGCTGTGACCAGCGACGTGTAAGGGTTGCCCGAAGCTGTTGTGCCAACGCCCGTGGTGGTGCACCGATATGCATTTTCTGCAGCGTTAAGCCAGGAGCTGACCATTGAGGGCGCATAGGTCGCCGTCCCTTCCGGCACCCATCCATCAGGATTGTTCCCCGTAGCTGCTCCCAATTTCGTGAAAGCCGGGTTGTAGAGCAGATTCTCTCCGCCAACGTCTCCGATCGAATTGTCCAGTTGAGTTAGCCGACCACTGACTGACGTCAGCCCCTCCTCCGTGCTGGAGACACGACCCGATACGCTGTTGATCGCTGCAGCGTTTGCTTGCGCTGCGCTTTGAGCGTTCTTGGCGTTGTCCTTCCAGGCACTCACTACGGTGGATAGTTCAGCTTGGGCGCGATCAATCTCGTAGTAGCCGTCACTGGCGGTACCACCCAAAGGACCTCTGACGCGTAAAAGAAGGTCTGCCCCGATCGTCCCCGCTGGAGCGGCAGCGCCAGTGAAGACTGGTCGGTTCCATGCGTCGCTCAGAATGGTTCGGAGCGGTCCATGCGTCCCTACCGTGGCCCCACCACTGTTCTTGTATTGCAGGTATATCTCGCTGACCAGATCCTGGGTGCCCCGGACATACGCCGACACTGTCAGTACCTGCCCTGGCGCCATGGACACCCAGCTTGCGTTCGGTAGCGCAACATCCACATACGCGGAGCCGGACAGCCCTTTGGCATCGACACGCTGCGCCTTACCGCGAGGGTCCAAGGTTGACGGCACCAACGACAGGAGCCGATTGGGTGCAGACAGCGAGGAGCCAATACGCCAGCCATCAGCAAGGCCGGCAGTTGGCCCCTCTACCTCAAACGAAGGGTTAGGCAGTAGGTTCTCGCCGCCAACCTGGCCGAGCGATGCATTAATACCAGTGATCGCCTCGCCAGCGGCGGTGATGGCTGTGCCCTGTTGCTCTACCTTATTCGTGAGGCTCTGAACGGTAGAGGCATCAGCCTTTGTCGCTACTTGGCTCAGGGCATTGGCCGCTGCTGCTGCGGCATCCGTGGCTACCTTGTCCGAAACTGCCTGCCATGCAGAGCCATTCCATCGTTTGGGTGTGTTCCCACCACCTGTGGTATCAATCCAAAGGTTCTGGATCTGCTGGTTGATGGCTGAAGGTGTTGAGTTTTGGACGATCACCTTGCCCTTGGCATCAGCGAGGCTGTATGCGTCTTGGGCAGCCTTCTGCGCAGCTGACACATTACCGTTTGTGGCATTGAGCCCACCCTGCAGATTTACGATCGACTGGCTCTGGCTGGATAGCTTTCCTTCTGCTTCGGTAACCGCGTTGCTCAGAGTGGAAACGGCTTCTGCAGAGGCCGAGGCGGAACGCCTACCAACGGCGATATAAGCGATATCGATCTCGCCGCCTGTATCACCGGAGCTCATCATGTCCAGGCGGATGGCGTAAATTTTCTTGCCGTTCCACCCGGCATGGCCGGATAGGTCAAGCTCGATGTCCTGCCAATCTGTGGTTGTGGTGCTGATGAACCACCCAAAGCGCCTTGCCTCGGCCAGCCCGCCGTCTTCGTTGGCCCAGTACATCTGGGCACCCGCCCGGCTGGTATTACGCCGGCGTAGCCTGATCCGCAGATAAGGGTTCTCTGCGCCTGCAACGACTGGGGTGAAATTGCACTGAAGGTTCGGGTTTGCAGTCACGGTAGCAAACAGCGGGCCCGCAGTAATCGTCCCATTTGTCGCGGTCGCCACCCAACCCCTTGTCGAGCCGGTGAACTCCCAGGCACGGCCAGCAACGAATGGCTGGGCAGCGCCTACGCTGTTTTTCAGCTGCGTGATATCAGTGCTCTGGCTGCTCAGTGCCCCTTCAGCAGCCTCCACTCGGTTACCCAGGGACTGGACAGCCGAAGCATCCGCCTTCTTGCTCACGCTGTCAGTCAGCGATGTCAGGGCCTGGCTCTGGGAGGTCAGCTGCTGGTCCTGGGCGGCGTCCTTCTGCTCGGTGGCGGTCACACGGCTAGTGACCTGCTGCAGCGCTTGCGAGCTGGCCTTGCCGTCGATGCTGGTCTGCATGCCGTCCATGCGGGTGGCTTGCGACGTGAGCTTGCCCTCGGCATCGCTGACCCGGGTGGTCAGGCTGCTGACTACCGTGGCGTCGGCCTTAGTCTGGGCCAAGGCCAATGCGCCGGCGGCAGCTGCGGCAGCATCGGTTGCAACCTTGTCAGTAACAGCGACCCAGGCGGTGCCACTCCACCTCTTCGGCGTGTTGGCATTGCTGGTGGTGTCGATCCAAAGGTTCTGAGCCAGACGGTCGGCGACGGCAGGCGCGGCCGACTGAACAAGGACCTTGCCCTTCCCGCCCGCCAGCGTGGCCGCATCCTGCGCAGCCTGCTGGGCAGCCGACACGTTGCCGTTGGTGGTGGTTAGGCTCGACTGCAGGCCCGAGATCTGCTGGGCCTGGGCTGAGGTGGCGCCCTCCAGGGTTTCGACTTTGGTTTCCATGGTCTGGACGCGCGCGGCCATGCCGTTGGCAGTCACCACCGCCTGGCCAACATCGGTCCAGTAGGTGGTGTTCGGCGGCGGCGTGTTCAGCGGCACGGCTTTCAGGGCCTGGTACAACTTACCATCGCTGCCCAAGGCGCTTTGCCCGACGCTGTAGGCCTTGTCTTTCCGGTACGGCAACGAGCCGGCCAAGGCCGAGATGTTGGCGATCTGCTGTTGCAGGTCGGCCTTGGCAGCCGACACATCAACGCTCACAGCGGTGATCTGCTGCTGCAAGTTGCCCTTGGTGGTGTTGAGGGCGTTGTTCACCTCACTGATTTGCTGGGCCAGTTCGGTCTTGGCCATCCCTATCCGATCGTTCACCGACCCAGGGCCGTTCATGTCTATCAGGTCGATGCGGCTGGTGAGCTCCTGGCCCAGTTCACTTTCGGTGATCTGATCCTTGATCTGCTCGAGGATCGCGCCAGCATCAGCGCTGGCCATTCCGGCAACCACTGCCGGGGCCACCGGGAAGAACGGGCCGAGGTTGCCGGTGCGATCCACCAGGCGCGCCCAGAAGAAGAAACGCTGCCCGGCGCGCAGGCCCTGCATGACGTGCTCATTCTGCGGATAAGCCAGGTCGGCCAGCTTGGTGGCCAAGCCCAGATCGGTGCCTTCGCTGTACCACAGCTCCGTTCGCTGGGTGTCCTCGGCGCCTGCTGGAAAGCCCCACTTGATGCCGATGCCAAACAGCAGACTTTCGGTATCCAAGAACGTAACGGCCGGCGGCAGGCCTTCCTTGCCATTCAGCTGAGTCAGATTCGAGCTTTTCCAGATCGACGTGATGTCGAAGCTACTGACCGCCCGTACCCGAGCCAGGTAAGCGCCAGCGTAAATTCCTACCACATCAACCGAAGCAGCGCCGGTGCGTTGCAGACGAATCCAGTTGCCGTTGTCCTTGCGCCATTCAACATCGTAAGCAACGGCACCCTCCACTGCCGGCCAAGCGATGGTCATGGTGCTGACCGCGATGCCTTGATCAATCATGTGGGTAGACGACAGCGTCACGCTCGCCGGCGGCTGCACGGTGGTCACCGGGATGACGCTGATCGGGCGCTCGTCCAGTTTGGCACCGGTATCGATCGCTGCAAACTTGCTCGGATTGAACTCGAGCGCGGTGATCTCGTACTCGCCCTCCTGGGTCCGCGTCGTTTTCAGCACGCGGAACAACTGCACCGCCAGGTCGTCGTAGTCGATTGCCCACTGCAGCTCAGGTTCAGGCTGGACCCCGTAATCGGTGGTCACCGTGACCGCGCGCCCAGCTACCGATTGCACGGTGCGCGCCTGAGCAGTCCCATTCGGCAGGTTCAAGATCAGGCGATCACCGGCCTTGATCGGCGTGTCACGGTCCAAGGTCACAACGCGGCCGGCAGCCGCCGAAATCCGGCCACCGTTTGGACGGCCCGCAACGAGCTCGTCTGCGATGGGAATGACGTAGCCAGGCAGTGGAATGCGTCCTTCCATGCCGGTCTTGAAGGTGACGGTGCGGTCCTGGCTGTTGCTCAACAGCGCCCACTTACCGCGGCGTTGGGCCTCGGAGGCGCGGGTGCAGCCAATCGCCGACAGCTCGATTGGGCGATCGCGGTACCGGCGTTGGAGCGACAGATCGGTCACCGGAATGACGTCGGTGTCGTAATTGTTGGCCGGGTTGTCGTAGCTGACCAAGGCGCGGCTGTAGTGCGTGTTGCGCTCGGCGCCCCCGTAGACGAAGTCACCGTCGATTACGTTGGCTCGGGTGAACACGTAGTCAATGTCCTGGGCTCGCGGCATATCCGCCTGCATGAACAGCGAACCGTGGGCCCAGTACACCATGCCCCGGTAGATGGCCGCCAAGTCACGCAGCAGCGTCCAGGCCTCGGAGCGGCCCTGCAGGTTCATGTCGCACAGATAGCGCGGCTCTTGACCACCCACGCCATCCGGCACCAACTGGTCGCAGTATTGGGCGATGCGATACATCTCCCACTTGTCGACCATCCACGACTTGATGCGCTTACCCAGACCGAACCGATCTTCGACACACAGCCCGTAGGTCACGAACGCAGGGTTGTTGGTCCAGGCCTGCTTGAAGGTGCCGTCCCATACGCCTGTGTAGGTACGGGCTACCGGGTCGTAGTTGGTCGGTACCGGCCAACGCTTGGCCTTGCACTTCACGGTGACAGCCGGGATGTTCTGGAACTGCTGGGCGTCAAACTCGATGTACAGCAGCGCGGTGTTCGGATAGCGCAGCTTCTGGTCGATGATCTCGGTGTAGCCAGCGATGGTCATCGTGTCGGCGATTGTGCCGCTGTTGGCGTTTGAGGTAATCCGGCGCACACGCAGCATCCAGCCGGAGGACGCCTTGGGCAGGTTCACACGCACGGAGCGCTGGTAGCCATTGGTGGTCTTGCCGTCCACGGCGCCGAGGTGTGCCTCGACGTAGGCGCCGCCGTCGGTGGCGATATCGATCGCGTACTCGATGCGGTAGCCGTTGGTGTTGCCGTTGCTGTCCTGCTGCGCCAGGCGCGGCCAAGTCATGCGCACGCGCACGGCCGAGAGTTGGGTGTTGCTCAGGGCGCGGGTGAACGGGTTGTCGCTGCGCAGCTCGACGTTGACGGTGGTTTCGTTCTCAATCGAAGGAATGCCCTGGATGTACTCCTGCTCGACGGAGCCTGGGCGCCACTCCCACTTCACGCCTGGGAAATTCACATTGCCGCTGGCGTCCATGATCGGCGTGTTGTCGAGGTAGATGTCACGGTCGGTTGGCCTACCGTCGAATTCGCCCTCACCCACGGCCAGCAGGATCTTGGCGATGTTCGTCGACTGCAGGCTGTCCGGTGCCTCGACCGGAGTTTTCGGCTTGCTGTCGCCGCCCTTGGCGCCGGTGATTTCCAGATGATCTACAGGGCCCATACTTTCCTCCGGGCAATAAAAAACCGCCCGAAGGCGGTCTATTAGCTGAGTTGGCCCTAGGCCTTGTCTTGCGCCTCGATCGAGGCTGAGATGATCGCTCCACCCCAGCGTCGATCGCCGATGCAGATAGGAACGGGGTTGCCGCTGGCTGTGGTGTTCCTCGCACTGCCAAATGCATAGGACGGCTTGTTTTCAGCCGCAGCGCTCAGTGACAGGCCTTGGGCTTGGGGACTGAGGAGCTGAATCACGCCGCCGATGGCCATCGATGCGCCCACTGCAGCTGCAACTCCCCAACCACCAGCGCCAGCAGCGAAGGCCGCACCTAGCCCGCCAGTCGCGAATGTTGCTGCGGCAATGAGGGCTATCCCAACAACGGTTTGCAGTAAGCCGCCGCGCTTGCTCCCGCCGATCACAGGAACAATACGCAGCTCTCGGACACCACCGCGGTCAAACGAATCCGCCCCGACATTCAGTCGATTCCGGAATACCGCGAACCGCAGGCCCAGGCCATCAAGGCGGCGGATTTCGTCTTCGAATCCAACCAGGGTAGCCTTCAACGCCTGGAATGCCTCCCATATATCGCCAGTATCCAGCTGCCGGCGATGGGTACGACCAAACTTCTGAGCCAAGGAGCCTGACAACTTAATGGTTGTCATGGCGGTGTAGTGGATTGCTGAATCAGACATGCATGCCTCCGGAAAATAAAAAACCGCCCGAAGGCGGTTTGATCAAAGGCAGCTCTCAACCGCCTCAATTCGTCGTTTTTTCCTCCAGTCCATCAAGCCAGTTTGGAAGTAGAGACGCACCTGCGTTTTGCCATTCGCAGCATCAAAGTCCGCGAACTCGACCTCTCCTGCGCTGATGACTGTGTTCCCTCCACCAGCCAATGGCTGCAATGCCGCAGCGTAATGAGCCCCCATCAAAGACTGGTTCTGCCAGGCAAACAAGACACACTCTGCGACTTTGTCTACGGGTTTCGAACTGTTGGCGGTAAAGGCCGGCCCAGCAGCCCGTTTCTCATTCATCGAAGCGCATCCGCCCAAGAGCACGAAGCTCAGTATCGTGACCATTACGCGCATGGCATCACTCCTTGAAAAGACGGAATGTATCACCTGGCGCCGCGGTGACGCAGCACCAGCCGCGCTCGATCGAGCCATGGCCCGCCGAAGACAACGATTTCTGATGGTCGCCCCAGCAGGTGGTGCAGCATGAACGGGCCAGGTCCGAAGACCTCCGCCGATTCCTCCGGCAGCCGAGCGTCAGCGCCGAGGTAAATGCCGGCGTGGTTCGGGTGTGCCGTGCGGCCCACGGCCATGACAATCATGTCGCCGCGCTGCGGCTGGCTGACCTGGTAGAAGCCAGCAGACTCGAAGTCCTGCTCATACAGGCTTGGACCGTCCGGCTTCTCCCACCACCCCTCCTCCCGCGCGTAGGCCGGAAATTCCAGACCCCACTCTCGCTTGTACCAGTCAGCACAGACCTGCCAGCAGTCCCAAGCACCGTGCACGAACGGCCGCCCGAGCAGAGGTGTGTGACCGGTGGGCGTGACAGTGCGCAGGTCACCCTCCGGCCACGACAGGATGTACCAGGGCAGCCCGGTGGCCTCGCACATTGCCAGGTCACGGGGGGACGGCCTGCTGGTGGCGTCGGGGTGCGAGTGCACGATGCCGATCACCTCGCCTTGGTCTTCAGCTGCCGAGTACTGCTCTGGCGAAATGCGGAACTCTTCGCCAGGATCGGCGGAAGTGTTCTCGCACGGTACGTAGCGCTGCGAGCGACCAACGGTAACGATCAGCCCGCAACACTCCCGCGGGTATTCCGCCGCAGCGTGCACTTGCACGGCGGCCAAGATATGTTTGCGCATGGTCAGCTCCGTGCGATGAGGGAAACAGCCGGGAAGCCGCCAAAGGGCAGTCGGTTGCCCTGGCCAAAGCGAACGGTACAGCCTGAGTCGAGACAGCCGTTGCACTGATCCTTGGCCGGGTCGTCCGTGGGGTTGCCGTCCAAATTGTAATAGGGGCCGGTGTAGCCGCAGTTGGGGCCACGGTAGCCGGCAGTCATTGCCCAGTGACGTAGCTGGGTCATCTGCCGGCCGATCGTCTCCCCGCCCACGTCGCCAGGGCTGGCCAGCTCCCAAGAAACCGTGGTGCCGTTCTCGGACACCTTCTGGTCGATGTACCAGACCTCAATGGCTTCATCGGTCGGGTCGGCCTCCGGGTTACCTGACGGGAAATTCACCGCATCCAGGTACCGCGCCATCGTGTGACGCACAGTCAGCTTGAACTCGAGCAGGTTGTCGAAGGCCAAGCACAGGGCCGTGATCCGGCCGTTGACGTTACCTACGGTGAGCGTGGGACGCACGGCAGTACCGTCCGAGTTCGCTTCGATGCCCTCGATCTGCATGGGCCAGGCGCCATACTCATTGCCCTGCCACCAGATCGACTTGGCTGGCAGCTGATCGGCGTTCGCGCCTGCCGCTGCAAGCTCTTGAGGCGTGTGCGGTATCGCATGCCCGTGGAATCTCAGGGTGTCCGCTCCGAAATCGGAACCGTCCAGCTCGAACAACAGGATCTCTGCACCGGGTTCCAGCTTCTGCAGCTGAGTGATCAAGGTCATGGATGAAATGCTCGTTCAAAAGTAGCTGTCAGCACCGCCACACCGCCCGGCTTTCGCTGCTGCCGGAAGGTCTCGCACCGATAAAGCCCAAGGACGCCCTCGGGATTCGTCCACAGAAATGACGTGGCGCCCCGGTGCCTCCGGATGAACGCCAGGATAGGTGCGAGCTCGTCAGCCAGACCGCCGAACGACAGCGACCAGCTGTCAGATTCGGCATTTAGGCCATCGGTGGACACCTGGGCGTAGTTGTCACCGAACTGTGATTTCCGGGTGCGTAAGGTGCTATCACCGCTGGCCTCGTCGTCTGGCGTCCAGGTGAAGGTTTCGATCGCCATCAGCGCCTCCCGTTACTGTTTCGATAACTCACACCACCCGCCCGCCACGAGGCGGCTATGGCACGCTCAGCCACCCCCTGCATCTGCTGCTGGAGGTTTTGCTGAAGGGTGGTGCTGTCCAGTTCCATGCCGTCTGCGCTGCGGTCCTCAACACTCACCGAAACCGGCACATTGAGCTGCACCACGGTGGACCCGCCGCCGTTGCCACCAACGACCTGAACGCCAAGCGATCCGTCCGAGCCCCTGGCCAGCGGCATGATTGCCTCAGGTCCAGCCTCGCCGGCCACGCCTAGGCCACCATTTGCTATGCCGAAGGCAGTCGGGCGGCTCAGCACACTGTTGGTGAACGCACCGCCCTTGGCGAACAACTGCACGCCTCCAGACCAAGCGCCGCCCAGCGCCTGGGGGAAGTACGTACTGCCATAGCCCGCCTGCGACGCACCGAGGTTCGACGAGATGGCACCCGCAGACCCGGGCGTCATGCCGTTACCTGAGCCACCGCCGAACCAGGCGCTCGCAGCAGAAACACCTAGGCCAACCAAACCGCTCAGCAGCGAACTCGCGGCCTGCTGACTGGCGATCCTGGCCATATCCGAAATGACGCTGGTAGTGAAGTCTCTGAAGCTGGCCTTGCCGCTGATAGCGAAGTCAGCCAACGCGTCACGGGCAGTATTGAAGCCCGTAGTCAGCATGTCGTCGGTTGCGACTGCCACGTTCGGGGCATCGGCCTGGATGTTCGCCCAGGCCCGCTTGGCGCCGTTGCGATAGTCGCGCTGGGCCAGCAAGCGAGCGTCGAAACCGTCGACTTCCATCTGCAGCTCGCGGGCCTGGTAGTCGGCCAGGTCCGCCAGCCGCTGTTGATAGGCGTCCTGGCTGAGCCGGCGCGACACATCCTCCTGCTGCTCTTCAAGCTGCCGGCGCGCCTCGGCATACTTCTGCCGCACAGCGTTGAGCCGGTCGGCCTGTTCGCGCTGATCGTCGCCCATGCCTACGCCGGCTACGTCCGCATTGATTGCGTCCTGCCGGGTCTGCAGCACCACCTCCATGGCCTTGCGGTAGGCTTCGGCGCTGTTGCGCCGGATCTCCGCCAGCTTCCTCTCTTCTTCGGCCCGTTTCTTCAACTCCGGATCGGCATAGGCCGCGTTCAGGTTCTTGATGCCGAGCTCCATCTCGGCGGCGGTGATCTTGCCGGCGGCCTGGGCCTTGCGCAGCCCCTGCACGCCCTCGACCAGGTCCTCCAGGCGCTTCTTCTCCGGCAGCGCACGGTCGATGATCGCGTCGAGCGCCTTGACCTCGTCGTTCAGCGCCTTGGTGCGGCCCTTGCTGCCTTCAGTCGCATCCTTGTTGGCCTTCTTCTGCGACTCGATCGCGCTGGCCGCCGAAAGGATCGCCTGTCGGTCGGTCTCGGTGAGATCGGCGTTTTCGGCGATGTAGCGGTTGGCGATCTTGATTGCGTCGCCATTGTCCTGCAGGCCGGCCAGCTGCTTCTGCAGCGTTTCCAGATACGTCTGGCCCGCCGAACTCATGCCGACCTTGGCGGCATTGTTCGCCTGGGTGGCCGAGGTGTTCGCATCGGTGACACCGGTGAGCACTCGCAGGGTTTCCGCGATCAGGCTCGATCGCTGGTCGGCGTCGCTGACGGCACCCGCCTGGGTGATCCACTGCTGCACCGTGCTGGCCGGCAGTTGCAGCCGTGTCGCTACCTCCTGCAGCACAGGCGATAAACCCTGTCCCGAGGCACGCGCCTCATTGAGGCGATCGATCAGGCCTTGGTATTCGGCCAACTGCCGATTGTACTGGCCGCCAGAGTCGCGCGCCGGGGCCGTGACCACAGCCGATCGGATCGACTGGGACAGGTCGCCATAGGCGTCCTTCACCTTGTCAGCGGCATTGACCTGTTCTTGCTGCCACTTCACCAGCGAGGCTTCACGCTGGTCCTTGTTGAGCTTGGCGAACTCTTCTCGCAGCTGAGCAACCGGCTTGTGCAGGTCGTCCAGGCTGACGCCCGCCTGGTCGGCGTTGTCGCTGAGTAACAGGAAGCTGGCCGCTGCGGTACCGGCGAGCAAAGCCAGCCCCATCGGGCCGCCCAGTGCCGACAGCAAACCGCCGGTGGCGGCGCGTGTCAGGTTGGCTTGGGCAATGGTCAGCGCTTCGGTGGATGCCGTGAGCGCCGCCTGTTTTGGCAAGAGCTGGGTCTGAACCAGATTGAGCCGCTGCAGGCCTGTCGCGGCAGCTACCGAGGCCTCCGCCTGCTGCACCTGCGCCTGGGCATAGATGCGCTGTGCTTCAGCGCCTCGCAGTGCTGCCTGTGCGTTCTGGACCTCCGCGATGCGCTGGGCCAGGGCGGCCTTCAGCGCCATGCCAGCCTTGGCTACATAGAGGGTAAGAGCCGCAGCGCCCGCGCCACCCATGGCGACCGCCACCAGGTCAACGTTGTCGGCCAGGGCGATCAGCACGCTAGACAGGCCTGCAACTGCTCCGGTCTGCTCCTCCATGCCGCCCAGGAAGTTCTGAATGGCGTTACTGATGTTTACCATCGCGTCCTGCACGCTGGTGGACATGTCAGCCGCAGCCTTGCGGTTGACCTCCACGGTGCGCAGCAGGCCGGTGTTGATATCATCGAGCGACAGCTTGCCTTGCACGCCGAGCTTACGGATCTCTTCAGCGCTTTTGCCGGTGGCAGTGGCGATCGCAGTGACGATGGTTGGCATTGCGTCCTGAATGGACACCCAGCCATCAGCCTCAACCTTGCCGGTCTGCAGCGCCTTGGAGTAGGCGTCCAACGCAGAGCCGGCCTTGTCAGCGGCCGCCGCGTTGGTCACCAGCAGGAAGCTGAAGCTGTCGGTGATGTCGAGCGTTTGCTGGGTATTGAAGCCCAGGCTGCGCATGACATCGGCAGTGCGAATATACAGCTCTTGGGCCTCGGCCATGGGCCGATAGGTTTCCTGGGCCGTGCGAAGCAGGTGCTCCTGCACCATCTGGTACTCGCCAGCACTGCCCGCGGCAGCCTTCATGCGGTCCGACATCTGCCCGTAGGCGTCGACCTGCTTGATGATGCCGCCAATCAGCCCGGCGCCAGCAACAGCAGCGAAGGCGCCACGCATCAGTGCACCAGCGCTCTCAGCCGCTGCACCCGCCCTGTCAAAAGCCGAATCGACGGTGGCCAGGTTGCGGTCGATCGCCTGCGTGCTGCGCGCCACCACCTGGTCAGCGCTTGCCAACTCGCGGCGTAGCTGAGCCGTTGTCGCCTCGATCTGGACAAGCATGCCCTGGACTTGTTGATCGGCCATGCAATTCTCCAAGCATAAAAAAACCGCCCGGAGGCGGCAAACTACTTTGGCTGACGGCCTCGGAAGAAGGCCTTCAGCTTGTCGGCCACGCTGCCGGGGCTACGCGGCGCCGCGGGCTGGCCAGATGGCTGAACCTGACCGCGACCTGCCCAGTCGAGACGGGCGTCAAGCGCCAGCATGATTTGGGGGATGGGAGTACGCCAGGCGGTTTCAGGCGGCCAGCCAAGCCAGCCGGTGGCAACGCCGAACAGGTAGTCAACGTAGCTGCCATTTTTCACTGCGCTGTGCTGGCCGCCTCGTCCTTTCCCTTGGCAACCACACTCGGCGGTACAGGGTTGAGCAGAACGGTGATGAACTCGGTCAACTGACCAGACACCTTGGCCACACCGGTGTGGAACACCTCACTGGCGATAACCGGATGCTGGTCGGGTTTCAGGTCGGCGCCAGCAATCACGATGTCAGCACAGGCGGCGATGCTCATCAGTCGCATCGATTCCAGCGCTCCGCGCAGACCACCGAACCGGTGTTCAATACGCAAAGCCGCATCCAGCGTCGGCTTCAGGGTGTAACTACGGGCACCAATCACCAGCGTGACGGTGCCGTGCATGGCTTCGCTCATTGGATTTCTCGCAGGGGTGGGACGGGGCCAGCCCCGTAGATCATGGGGTGGCCGGTCCGGCTGGAATTTCGATGATGTCGGTATTGATCGCCAGCGTGACGTTACGGCGCACCACGTTGTCGGCCTGGCCGGCTGCCACGGTGTTATTCATTACCTTCACGCCGTAATAGAACGTAGTCGGCAGGATCGCAGGGGTTGCGTCAGGGTCTCCGTCATTCAAGGTGACCTTGACGTTGTAGTTACCCTTGGAGCGGTCTTTATGCGCGACAGCCACAGCCTTCTGACCGGCGTCTCCGCTGTCAAAGCCCACCACCATGGTCATGTTGCCTGCATCGGCAGTGCCTTTGTACTTGCGCACACGGCCATCATCCAGAGAGGTGAAGTTCACCGGGTTGAAGGTGTCGCCGAACTCGCCGAGGTCTTCGATCTCGCCCACCCGGACATAGGTATCGGCCTCGTACTCGGTTACGGTATCAGCGCCGGTCTTACCACCAATGAAGAGGCGGCAGCCAGCGGCTGTGTTGAGGTTGTCTTCGGCCATGGGGGTTCCTCCAAAGGCACATTGGATAAAGCCGCAGCGCGGCCGGTGGTTAAATCAGTGGGTGGTGATGACGCGAACCGTGATCGAGCCCTGATAGGTAACGCCGTCAGCATCCCGCTGGGCGTCCGACTGGATGACGCGTACCGATACAGCGCGGCCAACCTCCAGCGGCAGCGGGCGCTCGTCCAGGGCGGCGATCACCTCGCCGTTGATGCGCTTCACTTCGGCCTGGCCGACAGCATCAGACCAGACGGACAGGTACAGCAGGCGCGTGTCGCGCTTGCGGCCCGAGATCGGGCTGTTGTTGACCGAAACTTCTCGATCTATGGACACATATGGCATTTCCGCATTCAAGGGCGCACCGTCGTAGATCGGGCAACTCACCTCCGCCTGAAGCCTGGCGAAGATGGCCTCTTGTAGGGCCAGGGATGGATCAGTCATTGCCTACCCCCTGGCTTGCCTTGCGGAGCGTTCGACGCACCGCCGTCTCGATATCAGCCATGACGTACTCGCGGTTCACGTCGATGGACGGGCGTAGCCAGGGATGCGCCGGCCTGGCCGGAATGTCCGGGTATTTGCCGAAGAAGTGTTCGCCATCGCTCTTGTTGGTTGCGCGGCGGTTCCGGCTCCCTGCGCGCTTGCCGCCGATGTAGCCCTTGGTTCCGTACTCGATGAAGCGTAGGTAGAAGAACTTTCGATTGTCGCGCTTTCCTCGAATGCCGATCTGCGCATCCAGCCCGCTGGGCGCGACGTAGATCTTCAGCGCGGCGGCCGCTGCTCCCGTGTCCTTGGGCATCAGCTGTTGCTGGGTAGCCAGAACCCGCTCAGCGGCCTGGCGCATCGCCGGGGCCAACTCGTTGTCCATCGTCTTGTGGATGTTGCGCAGCGTCCGCCGGAGGCGGATGTCGCCGCGCATCTTCGAGCGGCGCGCCATGGCCTACTCCTTGGCCTGATCGGCCTTCGCTGGCTTGACGGCCTTGTCGACCACGGCCTCAGCGTAGCCACGAGCAATCAGGCCTTCGCCCTGCTCGTTGGTCACCTCGAACTCTTCGCCCTTCTCGCGCTCACCAGATGCGCCCGTCAGCGGGCCCAGTGCTCGAATTTTCATGTTTCACCTCATGGGTTAGGTACCGATGAGCAGAGAAGCCTCATCAGGGAATTTTCGTTGTCAGGCAACACGGCCTCAACCTGGTACGTGATCCCCCTACGTGTCAGGCGCGATCCTGCAACGATATCTGGGCGCGGCCTGACGATAATTTCGGTGGTTACAACAGCACTCAGCTTTTCAGCAACCGCAATGACTCGACCGCTTGGGGTGCGAACCTCACCCCACATTTCTGGGCGAGCAGCTGGTAGCCACGTCACTGTAGCGCCCCCGGATTTAGTCCTCTCCTCGTGTCGATGAGCAACCTGCAGCCGGTGGCGCAGCGGCCCGGCCCTCATATGCCCCACCCGATACGATGCGGCGTCAGGAGCGCCTTCGAACCTTGCGGCAGTTCGGTGGCGATGGTCCCGATCACAACGTCCTCGCGGTTGGCGTAAAGGTGGCCGAGGATCAACAAGCAAGCCGCCTGGATCTGCTTATTGCTGACCATGGGCGAATCACCGGCATCCCCGGCGGCGACAGCCTCATCAAGCGCCTGCTGGTTGGCGTAAAACCGGCGGTTCAGGTAGTCCATCGCCTGCCCCTCAGCCGCCTCGACCAGCAGCTCCAGATACTCGTCATCATCATCGGGATCTCGAAGGTGATGCCGGGCAATGGACATACTGATAACCGGCATCACCTACTCCTTCAGCGGTTCGAGGGATGCCAGATTCCGCTGTACCAGTTCCTCAGCGTGCCGGCGCGGCACCGTGTACGCTGGGCCACCGCGACGGCGAAGCTCGCCTTCATCCATGTACGAACGCAGCGGATAGATCTGAAGAGTCGCAGGGTTGGGTTTGGTCCGATCATCTAGTGCCAACTCATCAGCGCCGGTGCCGCTATCTGCCAAGACTGAGGTAGCTTGAGCGACGGCTTCGGATGCGGCATCGGCAGCGCCCGTCGTAGAGATACCGGCACCCTGCTCGCCTGTGACGCCATCAGGCCCAGTGCCAGCGGCTGCCTGTCCTTCTGCCGTCAACAGGCCCGAGCCCTCCGCCGAGCCTGAAGCAGTTGCAGGGATGCCCGAATCAGCGGAGTCGCTAGCGTCTGGAACTATCGCTTGGCCAGGCGAAAGAGGCATCCCGGCAGCCTCAGCCGGCTCGCTGCAGGAATCAAC
This sequence comes from Pseudomonas sp. MB-090624, assembly GCF_003205245.1. Lineage (NCBI taxonomy): Bacteria > Pseudomonadati > Pseudomonadota > Gammaproteobacteria > Pseudomonadales > Pseudomonadaceae > Pseudomonas > Pseudomonas sp. MB-090624. Next base: position 46,169 of record NZ_QJRK01000011.1, read on the forward strand.
GGTCGATACCGGATCCTTCGCATCAGCCGTCGAGGCTGGTGTTTCCTGTTTACGTGCCATTGGCTTACTCCATTGCGGCTCCATTTCTGGCGCCGATCTGCGGGATGGTTAACGCGTGACCAGCGGGCCAGTAACGAATGCTTCGTCGCGATAGATGGCGAAGGCCAAGCGCTCTTCAGCACGAATCGTTGCCATGTTTTTCTCGAAGTCATCACTGTTCTCGGTCGAGATCAACACTTCGATTTCCATGCGATCGAAGATCTGAGCGCCGAGTTTGAAGGCACCAACCAGGAAGTCGTTCTGGATCATGGCTTGGGTGGAAACTACCGGACGATTCCACAGCTTCGCGTTTGTGCCTTCTTGTGGTTGACCGATGATGTAGCGGCCCTCCCCGTCCTTGGTCAGTTCAATGGCCGCCCAGTCGATCGGGTTGAGCACGATGCCGTCCGATGGAAACTCGGCTAGTTCGGCCTGCAGCAGTGCCAGGCGCAGGCGGTCAATGCGCTGCTCGCCCACCACAGCAACGCCATCCGGGGCGGCGTACAGTTGAGCAACAGTCATGAGGCCCTGCAGGTTCACACCGGCGCCGTTGCCGTACAGCAACTGAGCCTCTTCAGCCATGTTGAGGCCGTAGCGTGCACGACCATCGATGTAGCTCTGCAGGGCCTTGGCATCGTCCAGCATCTGTCGACTGGCTTTGAACAAATGGGCGATGGTCCGCACGTTCGCAGTGGTCAGGCCGAAGGTCAGATCGGAGTACGGCTTGGCAGTGGTCTCCGCCACGGTGCGGGCGTTGTTGGTGAAGCCAGTCTCACGGACGTACTCGATGGAGTTCGATTCGGTGGTGCCCGGCGCGACCAGGTCGCGAACGGTCAGCCGGCGTTGAGCCGGGGCAATGATCCCCGGCAGGCGCTGAGTTTGCACCAGGTCACCGCCGGTTGCGGTGGTGATGGCCGCACGCGGCACGGAGACACGACGAGAGCCGCGGAAGGACGAGGTCATGTCCTTCATTTCTTCGCTTTCGATCACGAGGGCGCCTACCGATTTCTGCGGCTCCTCCTGATGGTTGCGATCCCGGCTTGCGTTCACGAGCTTCTGCTCGGCCTCGCCCAGTCGCGCCTGGAGCTCGCCCTGCTTGGTCAGCAGTTCATCAACCTTGGCACGGGTTTCGGTATTCATTTCACCGGAAGCCTTGATTTGCTTCTCGGTCGCCTCGGCCTGGCTTTTGATCTGATCGCCAATGCCCTTGAGGCTGGCGTTGAGTTCTTTGACTTGGGCTTCAAAGTCCATGGTCACTTTCCTTTCAGAGAATTGAGGAGATCGGTTGCCGCGCTCAGAGAGGCGGATAGGTCTGGCGCGACAGCGCTAGGCTTGTCGGTCGGGGCAGCGTTCTGCGTACCCCCGCCGGCAGCGCGAGGCATGCCGGACTTGAAACTGGCGAACAGTTCGCGGCGCTCGGAGCGAGGCATGCCACCCTTGGCCAGCGCTACATCCATGGCCTTGAGCGCATTGGCCTGCGAGGCGTCTTCGGTTTCGCGCTCGGTGACTTCAGTGGAGGACAACAGCCCAGTGGCCAGACCAAGCTCGACTGCACGCTTGCCGCGGATGTAGGTCTCGTCGTCCATCAGCTCGGCCATGTCTTCTGTCGACTGGCCGCTGGTCTCGGCATAGAGGTCTGCCATCGCGGCGTCGAACTCCTCCATGTCGTCAGCGATGTCGCGCAGGTAGTTGCGATTGCCGGCGAGCCAGGTCCAACAGTTGTGGATCATGAGGAACGCGCTGCTGGCCACCTCACGCTTTTTGCCGGCCAGGAAGACAATTGAAGCAGCGCTAGCTGCCATCCCGAGCACCTTGGTGGTGACTTGGTGGCTGTGCTCCTGCAGGCGGTTGTAGATAGCAATACCTTCGAACATGTCGCCGCCTGGCGAGTTTATGTAGACGGTGACATCTCGCTCGCCGATGGCCCGCAGAGCGGCATCGATTCGTTTCAGAGTGACGCCTTCGCCATACCAGTCCTCGCCGATCACTCCGTAAACAGTGATGGTGTCCGAGGTATTCTCGACGGCCGCCTGGATCGCGGGATTCCATTTTTCGAGCGCGCGCGGGCTCATCTCGCTGCGCAGGCCGCGAGACTGGATCTTGTGCTTCATGGATTGCTCCCGTGATTTACTTTTCCGGCTGTTGAAGCCAGTTCATCAGTGCGGCCCTTGCGGCCTGGCTGTCGTTTTGCTTGCCCAGCTGGTCAAGTGGCACCAGGTTGGATTGCACGGTCAGTACATCGCCACCAGGCATGCTTGGAAGGTTCTCTTTCCGCCGCCCCTCGTTTCGAGTCAGGTAGCCGTTCTGCCCCATCGTGCTGAGATAGGCCGCGCGGCCTGCGCTATCCGCACGCAGGAACGCTTCAAGTGAGTACTCTGCGTAGAACTTGATCCGGTCAACCGCCGTCATGCACCACTTGTTCACGCACTGCTCGATCGGCGCCGTGAAGGACATGATGCAGTACGTGAGGAACGCGATCTGCTGTTGCTCCAGACCGGTACCCCAGTTGCTGCCCTTGTCGGTCTTCATCACCATCCAGGGGGGAACGCCGAACCATCGGCAAATTTCCTCGATGCTGTGCCCTCTCGACTCCAACAGCTGCGCATCGGCAGGGTTAATGCCGATCATTTCCGGCTTCACACCCTGCTCGAGCACGGGGCTCTTGCCAGCATTCAACGCCCCGGAGATCGTCTTCACGTACTCACGAAACTCGATGCGCTGGGCTGGATTCAGCGTCTTGTCTACCGAAAACGCGACCGTCGGCATCATGCCGTTCCGGAAGGTGCTGTTGGCGGCGTCGTCAGCAGACATCGCAGAGCCGAATACATCCGCACCGTACCGAATAGCTGAAAGGCCGACTCGGCCGTCCAGGGTGAAGGCGGGAATGTGCAGCATGTCTTGCCGCTGGATCTCTCGGCGGGCTCCCTTTCGGGGCCTGAAGAAATACCTGAGCCGTCCATCGTCGTCGAACTCAAGATCGACTCTCGACGGCATGAGGAAGTCCAAGGCGATGACGCGTCCAGCAGAACGATGGATCTCGCAGTAGGCGTTGCCCCACAACAGCATCGAGGCGACGACTGCCTGCCAGAAATGGAAGGCAGCCATGTCTTCGTTGGGACTGTTGTGCACGACGTCGTACAGCGGGAAATCGCGGGCGCTCTCTCGACTACCATCGGGCATCCGCCGGTAGATGCTCAACGGCAGGCCGGCTACCGAAGTCGAGATGATACGGACGCATGCCCAAACGGTGGACAGGCGCATGGCCTTATCGACACTGACTGACTTACCACTACTGGACTGGGCACCGTTAAAGGCACTCCAGAAACCGCCATCCGACAGTTTGATAGTCTTCCCCAGCCACTCACTCATGCTGGCTGAAGGCTTGGTGGCAGCAGCGCCTAATGCCTGGGATAGGGTTTTAATCACTGACAAGCCCTCTGCGTATGAAGCCAGCGATGCAGAAAAAGCTCAGCGATCCCGCCAGCAAAGCCCAGCCGGTACCAGCCAGCATCCAGATGCCGCCGCATGCCAAGCAGAAAGCGATCACTGCGCAGGCGATGAAAATATGAAATGCGTTCATGCGATCAGTGGATCCCGAATGCCTGCCATGAAATTGTCCATTCCCCCGCGGCCTTCTGGGTTGAGGCTGAGCAGTGAAACGGCGTTGAAAGTCGCCATCAGCGGGTCGATCTTGGCGGTGCCCGAGGCTTGCTTGGTGATCAAGAAGGCGTTGGCTGAAGGCACGCCCTTGGCATTTCCGCAGGACCAGGCCATGAGCGGCTGACCACAATGGAGCAGCGTGCCCTCGGCAAGCTTGCGTTCCGTGGTTTTGATTGCACCGGTGAGCTTCCAACCTTGCGAGATGCCCACGATCTTGTCTTCCTCAACGCCAGCATCCGCAAGCGCGTCGAGTACTGCCCCGATGCCAGCCGGGTCGAGGCCAACTTTATCGAGTAGGCCGGTGTCATTAACGCGGGCAACGATGGCCGCAAACTGCTCAACGTCATCACCGATGCGCTCCACAATGGTGATGTCGCCTGCCTTTTCTAGGTCCCTCAACCGTGGCGCTTCTGACTTGCGGCGCTCCAGAACCGAAGGGTGCGCCCAGGCGTGAGCCCAGTGGAACCACCTACGGCTTCCCGTCTCCCGGCCCATGACGGCAAGACCGAGCAAGTCATCAAGACCGCCGCCGTCCCCGCCCACATCAATGACCTCGCACCGCGTGAGAATTTCATCGAGGTTCAGCCACGTTGCTCCTTGCTGCTCCCAAAACTCTGCCCCGACCCAAGCATCGGACATCAGCGCAAGGCCGATCTCGATGTTGAGATGCTTGGCCAGGAAGCCGCGCAATTCAGCCTCGCCGTCCAGCTCAGCCTGCATAAACAGGCGCTCAAGCGTAGGTCGATCGACGGAGTAGTCGATGTTCGGATTGACCAGGTGGAAGTTTTCAGGCTTCCGCGCCTCGCCACTTTTGATCATCTCTTGAGAGAACTCATAGATGATCGGCAGGAAGCGGTTGTCGTCGATCCGGCCATCACGCACGCCGCGGGCATAATTGAGCTTGGAGCGGAACACGCCAGCCGGCGGCTCGTTCGACTGGGTCGTCAACCAAATGATGAAGCCCTCAGGTCGCGACAGCAGACCGCCAGTGGCCTCGCGGATCATGTCAGCGGCTTTGGGGTTCTTGCCGAACAGCCAGGCTTCATCGATCAGGACGCCGACCGCCTTCTTGCCGCCCACCACGTCGCTATCCGCAGCCACCACCTTCAACGTGGCGCCGGTCTCGCGATGAGTGATCAGCCGTAGGTGCGGCTGGACATGCAGCAGCGCTTTCAGCTCATCGTCATTGTTGACCATGTCCTTGGCCGGTATGAACGAGTTGTCGGCAATCTCCTTGGTCGGCGCCAAGATGATGAACTCAGCCGAAAGCCGCCAGTTGCGGATCAGCGCCGTCAGCATGATCCCGGCAGCAATCGTGGACTTGCTGTTCTTTTTGGGGATGCAGAGCATCACCTCCCGAATTAGGCGCTCGCCGGTCTCACTGTTGTAGCTCCCGAAGATGGCCCCGGCGAACGCCAGGACCCACGGTGCACAGGCGGCCTCAATGGTGGGACTGCCCGGGGCATCAACGATCTTCAGCCCCTTGAACACCTCAAGTCCGGCTTCTGCTTCGTCTGGAAACAGCGGATCAGGAATGATTGATTCGCCCGCAGCCAGGCACCTCCACCAGTCCGGGCAGGCTGTTGTCCATTGCATAGATCAATTCTTCACTACGGAGAGGGGCGGCTTGCCTTGGGAATACTTGCCTTTGCCGACCTGTTTCGCGGCCTCGACCTTTTGCTCTTTCTTGCCCTGGTCCGCGACCTTGCCGTGCGAATACGGCATGAGGGTTTTGGCCGCCTCCAAGCGCAGGCGCATGTCGGCGCCTTCCGCATTCATGAGCTCAGTAAGGAAGGCTCGCGGGTCGTCGGTCTCGGTTAACGACAGCTCGTCGGCCTGTAGGTCTCGGGGCTGTTCATCTTTAACTTTTCGAGAGGGTTTAACCTCGGTGCTGGAAGCCTGCTTTTGTTTCAAACGGCGCCCGACCTCTGCGAGGACATCGGGGTCCTTCGCAAGCTTGGAGCCCGCTTGCGACGCGGTCTTCTCGGAATATCCGGCGGCGATCGCCGATTCGCGATTCGAGGCCCCCGACAACAAAGCGTCAACAAACCGCCGCTTCTTGTCGGTTAAAGCCATGGTTAACTTTTCCTGAAACGGGAAAAAATGTGTACGTGGGGTCGGTGGCGGTCTAGCTAGTTGAGAATCCCTAGCTTTTGACCCCCTACCCCTTTCGCAGCACGTCACTGGCGTGCCTCTGTGCCTATTGGCTGATTTTCGGCGATCCACTGATGACTCAGCCGCCCAGGCCAGCTGCCTCCTCGGCCTGCTTGACCGAGTCGTGGCAAGGCTTGCATAGGCTTTGCCAGTTGGTCTGATCCCAGAAAAGGACCATGTCACCGCGGTGTGCAACGATGTGGTCTACTACCTTTGCGGCAGCAGTTCGGCCGTTCCGCTCGCAGAAGACGCACAGCGGGTGCTCATTGAGGTAGTGCTCTCGCGCTTTCTGCCATCGATAGTCGTAACCACGCTGAGAGCTGGTCATGCCGCTACGCCAGCTGCCAGGCGTGACCACCTTGACCCGCGAGCTTGCGCTCTCCTTGATGCGCGATCCCAGTGTCTTGAGCCTGGCCATCAGTGCACCTCGACCTCAATTCCACGCTCTATCCATCGAAAGACGCGGCACATATCAGGCTCGCGGCCGGTTATATGGGAAACGATGAGGGCGCCGGCAAGGTAGTACTTCAGCCACCAGGCCTGGCGGCAGACTATCGTTGCGGTGATGCGAGTCATGGCCATGGCTCCGATTGGGTTCGGCTCAGCGCCTCATCAGCCTTGTCGGCGGCCTGAGTTGCGGTGGTTGCAGCCTTCGATGCCTTGGTAGCGGCGCTCTCGGTCTTGCTGGTCAGGTCGTCCAGGCGCTTGTCACGCTCGGCCATGGCAACGTCGTAGGCAGCACGGATCTCGGCAACCTGGCTGGCCTGAGTGCTGACCATGGCCCAATAAGCGGATTGCCAACCTAGTACTGCACCGCCGGCGACCAGCAGAGTGGCGATGATCCAGACCTCTGCACGCCGCCACCAACGGCGAGCAATGAACTCCAGTGCGCATCTGTCCATCACGATGTACCTCCAAGCTTGAGGCGCAGGCGGGCGATCTCATCGCTCTGCAATGTCACCCGCTCTGTCAGGCTCGCCACCTGACTGGTCAAAGCCTCGATCTTTCCCTCCATTCGGCCAACAGTAGCCGCGAGGTCGTTTCGCTCCTTGGCGAATTGGTCGGCGCGGGCCTCAGCTTCTTTCCGGGCCTCGCGCTCAATGTCGAGCAGTTCGTTTAAGCGCCGGACTACACCGATGTCGGCGGTGTCCATCGCCCTGTCGGTGGCATCCCTGGATAGCCACTTGCGCAGCCAGAGAAAGCCACCCAGCAACACAGTGCCCGTTCCGCCCAGCCAGGTGGCTGTGCCTGGGCCGAGGTCGGTCGGATCCATGAATGCTCCAAATAATCTAGAAAAGTCCCGGCCGGGCGGGATCAGAGAGGGCTGTAGCTAGCGAGATTGACCAACTTGAACACTGATGGCAATTTGGAGAGTTTCCTAAGGCACTTCAGCCTTAGGCGCTGATCTCAAAGGCCTATCTGATGAGTACGCAGTTAGAAACGATCCTCTCCGCTAGCAAAAAGCTCGAGTCCATGCTGACTTCGCTGGGTGCACATGGCCGCGGCCTTCACGAGAAGTGCTCTTCCTTAGAACATCTGTTGCCTTCCGACGTGATCTACTCGATCCGAATGGTTGCCAGCACGCGTAACAAAGCTGTTCACGAAGACGGGTTTGAGCTGTCTGATATTGGGTCTTTTCAGTATCAGGCGGGCTCAGCGATTGCGTATCTGGAAAAGGTAATGACGCTTGACGAGGAGCCCAAGAGAACTGGCATTACCGTGACCCCGTTAAAAAAGATCGTCCACGAAGTTCCAATTGAGGAGATGGAATGGTTCCTTGCGCAACCACCGCTATTCCCTAGTCCGAAAAAGGAGCCGGAGTAAGACAACAAAAAACCCGGCGAGGGCGCCGGGTTTCTTTAACTTTTCGCCAAAGGCGAAATTATCACGATGGCGAAATAGTGCCAGAACGCTCCTCAAAACGTCAAGCGGCTTTCTCGCTCTGGTTTTCGCCACGATCACGGAGGCGCTGAACCACCGCGGCAACTGGCTTGAGTGCCTGTTTATCGAGCTTGTCGACGTGACTGCAAAGCGCATCCCAGATCACCTGCCAATCCCGGGCCCAGTTCTGCGGGTTCATCTTCTCGCCTGTACGATCTTCAACGAGCATGCACACGGCGCCTGGACCCATTCCCTCGCCTCCGTTCACGAGCATCTTGTGGGACTGCAGAGCAGCCATCGCCATCCAGTAAGCCCGCTGCTTCTTGCGATCAGTCAGCGATTCAAGCCCGCTGCCGAGCCAAACCAAACCATGGGCGATGCTGAGGTCGTTTCCAGTTGCAACCGGCGAGTACATGAAGTTGCCCAGGTGGCGCAGCGACTTCGGCAGCGAATCGATGGCCACCAGCACCAGGCCAGCTGCAAGCATGTGAGCGCAGCGAGCATCAGTAAGGCGGCGCCCTGAGCGAGTTTCGTGCACGCCCTCGGTGCGAATTTCGTAGACTTTGGCAACCTCTTTGCCGTCATGGTTTTCCAGCATCACCATTACCTTGATCTCACCTGGCCCGCCCTTCCTGCCGAGAGTGGCGGCCTCTGCCGCAACGGCCAGGGCCGATGGGCGATCTTCGTGTAGTGCGTCGTGCCATGCTTGGCGAGCGCTGATTACTTTCATGGTCCTTCCCCCTCAATCCCCGGTGTAATTGGTGCCGCCAGCGCCGCGCTGGTTGCTCCCCTGATATGTCGCCTCAGGCCCGGATGCCTGAGGGTTCTTCAACTGCTCGATCTGCTGTAGCGTGGCCCGGAGCCTCATGCTGAGCTGGGTCACCAGCTCATCCAGGGCCAGGGCCTCGCCGGTTGCGGCCGCCACAAAGCCCGAGGCATGGCAGTGGTCGCATGGCAGTTCGTGAAACAGGCCCTGAGTGACCGCTCTCCCACGGCACAAAGGGCACTTGTCCAGCTCGATCACGGCCTTCTTGAAAGCCGGGCCATGGCTCTTTCTCATTGGCGGACACGCCCCTTTTTGGCTTTGAGCCAAGGCTTGGCCGCACGGCTGCGCGGCACTACAGCACTGCCAGTCACAATCGGCTTTTCGAGGTGCTCCAGGCCAAACAAACCCACAGGCCGTGGCTCATCGGTCACTTCCTCGCCCAGATCTACCCCGAACCACTCATCAATGATCACCTGCCCAATGTCGCGACCTTCCAGGCCGTAGAGGAAAGCGACGGCGCCGTGCTCCGAATTTCTCATTTCGAATCCTCGCTAATTACAAATGCGGTAAGGTCGCTGGACGCCTTGTGTTCCGCTGGCTGGGCCGAATTCTGTGAAATTCCGGTTAAGGCCTTGGTAAGGCCGTGGATGGCACCGAAGCCGATGCCGTCTAACCAGGCGTGCCACTTCTCCAGGGCTGCCCGGCGCTGCTGCATAGCCTGGGTGTTGATGTAGGTGCTGGCGATCTTGCCCAGCGTGTGGTTCAGCAGCATCTCGCCGATGTGGCCGTCGATGCCGAGGTCGGTCCAGGTGGTGCGGGACACCTTGCGCAGATCGTGGCTTGTCCACTCGCCCTGCCCCAGGCGGGTGAACACCATGCTGGCCTGGGTCTCGCTCAGCGGCAGCCGGCGGCGGTTCGGGAACAGGTAAACACCCTCGTAGCCCTGGGCTTGCTGAATCGCCCGGTACCGGACCAGCAGCGCCTGCACCTGGTCGGTCAGTGGTAGGCGGTGCTCGGTGCGGGTCTTCGTGTTGGCGGCCGGGATGAACCACTCGGCAGCGGCCAGACTGATCTCGCTCCAGCGGGCCATGCGGGTCTCGCCGATCCGGGTGCCGTGGGCCAGCATCATCAAGGCCAGCATGGCGTCGCCCGGGTTCTGCTCGACGGCCTGGGCCAGCTGCTGCATCAGCTCCGGCAGCTGCACGTCGCGCAGGCGGGCGGCCTTGGGCAGGATCCGGGCCTTGGTGAAGTCGCTAAAGCGCATCCCGGCCATCGGGTTGCGATCGATCAGGCGCAGTTGCAGGGCCTGGCGGAAGGCGGTCAGCAGCAGCGCAAACATCTGCCGCAGGTAGGACAGCGACACCTCGGCCTGGCACGGCCACATCAGCCGCTTGTCCAAGGCGTCGGCATTCAAGTCGGCGACGGCCAGGTCATCCAGGCGCGGTTTCAGGTGCTGGGCAATGGCGGACTTGGCCCCGGCCTTGCGCTTCGCCGACAGCGAGCGGTCGCGGGCCATGCGGTCACCGTACCAGTCGAGCAACTGGCCTACGGTGGCCATGCCGGAAACCACCGGCGCCGTGGCCGGGTCGCGCAGCAGGCGCTGACGCAGCGCGGGCAGCTCGGCAATCACCGCCGCCACGGTCAGGTCAGGCCAGCGGGCGACCGGCACCCACTTCTTGCCGCGCACCAGGTGCCAAGTGCCACGCTCGCGGTTGCTCCAGAACCGCAAATACAGGCCGGGGTGCCGTGGGTCGCGCAGATCGCGCACTGACTTGTCGGTAGCCTGCCGGCGCACCTCAGCCTCGCTCAGCTTCACCTCTCGGGTCGCGCTCATGCGGCTACCGTGACAGGCAGCAGCAGGTAGGCACGAATGGCCTCAACGGCGTCAATGCTCCCCCGGCACACGATGGCCAGATAACCCTGGTCGGCCAGCGCCTGCAGGTAGGCGTCCTGGCTGGGCGAGACCGGGGCATCGAAGGGCGGCATGGCCTTGAACTCGACGTACAGGCCGAAGTAGCCACCGCGCGCCATGGGCAGCACCAGGTCAGGCACGCCGGCCTTGACGCCCTGACCCTTCAGCTTGGCGGCGACGGCCTTGACGCGGTGACCACCGTTCGGCACGTGGTAGATCAGCTTGTAGACCTGCGGGTAGCGCAGCTGCAGCTCCTGCATCAGCGCGGCCTGCTCCTGCCCTTCCCGGTCGACGGGCTTGGCGCGAGTCGGCTTGGCCCTGAACGGGCGAATGACAGGCGAATTCATGCGATCAGCACCCCCTCATTGAGCAGCACCACTTGGGTGCGCATGACGCCCTCGGCGTGGTACAGGCGTGCGGTGTCGCGATCCACTGCCCGGCTGCGTCCGTCGCACGCGTCGTGACAAGCGCTGCAGCACCAGGCGCCTTGCAGGTCGTGCGGTTTCTTGCCAACGCCGCAGGTGCCCGCCAGGCGGTAGTGCGCCAAGACGGTGGTCTCGGGGTTGCCGTTGCACACGCCGGGAATGCGCACCTGGCACTCACGGCCGCGCGCGGCTTTGGTCAACTTGCTCTGCCTCATGCTTCAACCTCACACATCGGCCATATCAATTGGGCCTCGCGCAGCGCTCCGGCCTGGTCTTGCGGTCCGTCCATCAGCACCATGGAGAACGGCCTCCGGCCGGGAATGAGTACGCTCCAGACCCGTTTCATTGCGCCCTGTCCATCTCGGCGATTACCGAGCGGGCCTGGCGTTTACGGAGGTATGTGGAGACGCGCCGACGCTGGTTGTCCTTGGCGCGCTCTTGGTCTTTGCGCGCTTTCGATGCAGTCAGGATCAAGCGGACCTCTGCCAGCTTCTCGCGCATCGCCGCGCTTGGCTGGGTACGAACCTCTCCCGTCAGTAGGCCGGCGATGGCCTGGCCGTCCGCCGTAACGGGCGCGATACGAAGATCGGCCAAGTACTTGGTGCCAGCCTCATGGGTGATCAGCTGGGCGCGCACCGCTGATTCGATTGCGGCCACCCTGCGAGCAGCATCGAAACCCAACGAGACCTCCCAGGCCGTGGGCCTATCCTCAGCGCGGGCGAAGCTGACCAGGCGCTCGTAGGCACTCATGAACGCCATGCGAGCACCTACCTTGTCACCAGCCTCCAGAATCGGATTTGAAGCGGTCATGGCTTGGCGAATTTCGGCAGTCATCACCACGGTTTCATGCTCGTCACTCGCGGATAACGCAATCGACCACGCCTCGTCCTTGCCCGGCCTGCCGTCGGCGGCGTGGATGTGCTTGAGCACCATGCCCAGCGACAGGCGCCCGGCCGGCTCCCGACGACATGCCCGCAGCGCGCCAACGATCACCTGGGGCTCATGCGCCGCCAGATCTTCGGCGATGACTTGAGCGCCGCCAGCGCTGATGGTTTGGCCCATAGCTTCAGCGGTAGCGCAAATGGCGCCGGCCAGTTCCGCAATTTGCTCACAGGAAAGCATTGCGCTGCCCTCCCTGGCTGCGGATAGCTTCGGCCGCCTCATGAGCCGCGTTGATGTTCGCCTGGGTCTGCTCCTGCTGCCGCGCCGTAGTGGCGTTCATCTGGCGGTTGGTGACCCACTGGGTGTGGTAGGCCTCGCATTTGGTCAAGAGGTCGCCTAGGTTGTGGCAGCCGTTGATCAACTTGGCGTCGTTGATGCGCAGGAAGAACGCGGCAACGTGGTGGGCAACCTCAATGCCAAGTCGGTCAATCAACTGCCCCATCTGCCCGCCGGCTTTCGCGTTCCACACCGGCCAGGCCTTGTAGCGGTTGCGGTAGGCCATCGCGTAGTTGGCCCAGGCCTTGAAGGTTTTGCAGGACTGGTCTTTCGGGCCCGGCATATCGGCTGGGATTTCGCAACGCGGCTCTTCGCCACCGGCCGGGATAAAGGCGACCACTTTCCCGGCAGGCTGGTTCGGCTCGTCCGAACCTTCCTGCGAACTGTGACTGGTATCCTGATTGGTATCTTGATTACTGGTATCTTGATTTGTCGGAAATTTTTCCGACCCTCGCTCGGATTTATTTCCGACCTTGCTCGGATTTTTTTCCGAGGTTGATCGGATTTTTTTCCGACCTCGGGCGCCGGCCTTCATGGTCGGATATTTTTCCGATCCATCTTCCTTTTTGTTCCACTCAGCTGCCCTCTCCGTAAGGCGCAGCAGCGTAACGCTTGAGGTGCTGGACAACTCGATCAGGCCGGCCTGTTCGAGCACTTTCAGCATGCGGTAAGCCGTGTCGGGTTTGTCGGTGAGCAGTGGCAGCTCTTCGACGATCTTGGCCTTACTCAGGACAAAGTAGATTCCGTCATCCGTCTTGGTCGCCTTCGCCCAGCTTGGGCAGCCGTACACAAACGCGAAGAGCAGCGCCTGCTGGGAGTTAAGCCCCCATTCCAAGGCCTTGACCTGGTTGATGGTCACAGTGAATTGCATATCAGATGCGCTCCGATGAGCGGCCGAGGGATTGGCCGGCAGCGGGCACCGAGCCTCCGGCGCCCAGTTCCGCCAGGCGCGCCAAGCCCTTGGTGGTTACCAGTACATCAAACGCCGCTCGATCACCTCCGGTCTCTGGATCCGTTCGCAAGGAAGTGACCTTGTGTTTGAGAAGGCCAGAAGTGATGCGGGGCTGGTAAGCGATCCAGCGTTTGGAACCATGTCGGCGGTAGATCCAGCGGTTCTCTTCCAGCCAGCCAAAGAGCTTGGAGGGGGCGACCTGCAGTTGCTTGGCGGCATCGGTGATGCAGATAGCCCCGCAAGCAGCAGCCAAACGCTGGATGGCCGCGACCTTCGGGGCTTGTTTTTGGATGACCTGCTGAAGCTGAAGGTTCTGCTCTGCCTGATCGGCAGCCAACCGCAACGCCTCGGCGAAGGTTTGGGGGATTTGCACCTGGGCCACCACCCGCCCCTCCAGCTCCTGCCAACGGTCAATGATCTTGGCGCGCAGTTGGGCGCTGTAGCCTGAAACCAAGACCAATGTGTCGCGCTGGCCCAGCAGGAACTCAGGGTAGGACTGGCCGTTCTGCGGATGGATATAAAGGGTCTCCTCAGATTTGAGGACACCCTCTACGACGAGGCGGCGCGCATCACGCAGCACGTTATCGTGGCTCTTGCCAGCCAGTTGCGCGATCTCGCGGGTGGACATGACCTGACGCGCTAGCTTTGACGAATCGCCAACAACTGACGCGACAGGGCTGGTATTGCTCGCATCGATTGCGGAGTGCATAATCGACCTCGAAGAGTTATTGAAGAAGCCGGGCTGCCACCCGGTTTTTTTATGCCTGCGATTCAGGTACTGGATGGATCAGCAGGTGTTTCGGTCATCTACTGGCTCAGTGCCAGATCAGTAATCATTCAGACGTCAGGCTGCCTCTGGGTCGCGAGCCGCTGGCGGGAAGACATCGTCAAGGCTGCACTCGGCGCCCAGCCCGTTCAGCGCAGCAACTATCTTCCGGGCCGCATCCAGGCCGACGCACCGTCGCCCGGCCTCGTAGTTGGCCAAACGCGACTGGTTCCAGCGGAGCTCCCGGCATAACCGGGCTTGACTAATCCCCGCAGCTACCCGGATCTTGCGAACGTTGTTCATTCGGGGTTCCTCAATGACTAGCACTCAGGATAAACACGCATCGTGTTAATATCAATCACAATAAGTGAAAGCCGTGTATTTCATTTCGTGATGAAATCCCGCGCATGAATGAATCACTGAGCCAGCGCATTAAGCGCTTGAGAAAAGCGACGGGAATGTCCCAGGCCCAGCTGGCAGATGCTTGCGGCTGGAAATCGCAGTCACGCGTCGGAAACTATGAAGCCGGTACGCGAGAGCCAACGCTGGCGGATATTGCCGCTATGGCAGCGGCCCTTGGAGTCGACCAATCCGAGCTGCTCCTGAGTTCTGCGGCAGTGACCGAGATTTCGGCGCCAGCCCGGAGTACGACTGATCTTGTCAGGCAGATGCTCGCAAAGAGCGGCAAAGGCATTCCTGAAGAAGCCCGTCAGCGCCTCCTTGCTGCGGCTGAGGAGCCGAGCGCCAGCAGTGTCGTCGCGGCTGACTTCATTCGTCCAGGCCTCGTGGGCGATGAGGTGTGGATTGCTCACTACGACGTGCGTGGCGCCATGGGTGGCGGCCAGGCCCCGCATGACTATCCGGAAATGCTCAAGGACATTCGCGTCAGCCCCAGTCACCTGCGGGATATCGGCGTCGAGTTCGAGGAGCACTACCACCTGAAGGTGGTCACCGGCTGGGGCCAATCGATGGAGCCCACGATCAAGCATCGAGACCCGCTGATTGTGAACATCAACGTCCGCGAATTCGTGGGCGACGGTATCTACCTATTCGTGTGGGACGACCTTCTCTACATCAAGCGGCTGCAAGTCGCTGATGAGGAGCATTACGAAATGATTTCGGACAATGCTAGGCACAAGGATCGGCTGATTCGGCGGGACATGACCTATATTCAGGCCCGTGTGCTGCTGGTGTGGAATGCCCACCTGGTATGAACCGTCCGCTACACACGAGCATTAGCCAGGAGTTAACGAGCATGCAGCTCTGTTGCACGCTCCACTTGAAAGGGAATTTTATGTCGCGAATGATTTTGGCTGTACTTGGCTTTGCATTGATCCCCGCGGTTGGCGCTGCAGCATCTCTGCACGTGCCATCCGACTCCAAGGCCACCTACACGGTCTTGGACAGAGACACCTCTGGCAACGAGCGCACGATCACAACGAAGCGCGTCGGATCAAGCGGCACCTCCTATTCTCGCCGTCTCTACAATTGCGCAGATCGCACAGTTAAGTATCTTGGTACCGGCGAAACCCTGGAGCAGATGAAGTCCTCCAAGCCTGATCCTCGAATGGGTCCCATTGTGTCCGGCTCTATCGCCGATTACGTCGGCGCAGAAGCTTGCCGATAGGCTGAGCCCCTACCATGACCCTTACCAAACCAGCAACTGCACGGCGGCTCAAAGACTTGGCCAATGACCTGAAAGGTCAGCAGTCGAGCTAATGCAGATAGCGGTATGGCTGAGCCAGGCCGGGAGCGAACATGACGCCCAGGCAGTGATCAGGATCTGCCTGGTAATCCAGGCTAGGGAAGATCGGTTGGTGGGGTATTGGGATGACGTGAAGGTGGGGCGGATTGAAAGGGCGAAGGAGTGAACCCCTTCGCCTACTTATTTTCGCTGAGCGTTACTTTCGCCTAAACTCGATAACTGTTGCGCCATGCGACTGTCCCAGCCCACCCTTGAGCACGGGCACCGGATCGGAAACCGGTTTCAAATGGCCGGATAAGTATCCCGAAGATAGCCCACAGAGTTGCTCTATGTCTCCAGCAGGCATTAAGAGATCTCTCACAATATCAGTTTTACATTTTATATTGGCATCCAGAACAGCCTCGACAGCCCTAGGCATCAACCGAACAACTTCAACGGCACGCTCAGAATCAAAAGGCTCACCTTTAGACCAGCTACGTGCCGAGTAGCTTTTCCTGAGCCGAAGAGCTTCTTGCTCTGTGATGAGCCCTAATTTCTCAGACCGATAAATTATTGCTGCAACCGAAACCCCCCAGCGCTTTTTCAGAGTGAGAAGATTCTCCAATGATGGATATCTCGGCAACTCGACAGACAGCAATTCTTCTGGCATAAGCAAGCAGCTTGCAAAATAGTTTGCTTGCTTTTCAATTTCCTTAAGGTGCAACAAATCAAAGGTTTTGATATCTCTATGCAAAACCACATGACCCAATTCATGAGCCAAATCGAATCGAGACCTATAGTAATTGCATTTATCTATAGACAGAAGAATGAAGGGACGATTCTGTGATTCATCCCACTGGGACAGCCCATCCATCTTTGTGTTGCCCTGTTTGACATGGGCGCAAATTATACCTGCCCCCTCAATAGCCATGCTCAAGTCCTCGATGGGCGCTATCCCAAGATCCCAAAGCTCTCGGCATTTCAAGGCTGCTGCAGCAATATCTAAACCATCAAGCTCTCGATGATCCGAAACATTAACTGCAGGTAAGTTTAACTCTGGCCAGTCCAGCCACTGGGATAGGTAGGCTGCCGTTTCCTGAAGCCAAGACATTTTGGTTCCGGCCTTTCCGCGAAGGTCTCCGCTCGTGCTCGATAGTGTTCTATAAAAAACCGTAGATTCAGGTCTCTGATAAATCGGACGCGTAAACCAAGCGACTGGAAAACCCAAAACAAACGACAAAGACTCAAGTGCTTCCGACTCTGGAGAGCTGTCACCATTCTCCCACCTAGAGATTGATGACGATGACTTTCCAATGCGCTGACTCAGCTCAATTTTCGTCATGGACGAGAATACCCGAGCCTGCGTAAGCCGCTCTGGAACAAAGCCTGAAATTCCGACTCTCATGACCGCTCTCTGGTTACCGCTTCTTCAATTTCTTTAATTGCTTCTTTAATTTTAATCACGGCCTTGTCAGATTGTTTTTTCACGGTACGGCTCACTGCATCATCCATCGCTGGATAGCAGGAAATAATTTTCGAACAAGATTGAAGATAATGCCAGCCCGACAAATCGGAGAATGGTACCCCGACCTGCAAATCAACCATACTGCCCTGATCAAGATTTGCCTTTGGATTAACATTCACCAACAGCAACCCAAGTGTTTGCGACGGAAGCATATGTACAGTTGGTGAAAACAAGTCATGGGTTACGCCCTCAAGTCTCGCATTCAATGCAGCAATTAACGCTCGGTGTTTTGCTCCTCGCGGAATGCCACTGCCCTGATTGACCCCGATCCGCCCAAGCTGAAGCGGGCCTGAGCGAAGAGCAACGTAATTTTCCCCGGAATGGTCAGCTTTAAGGTCCAAGACCTCCAGGTTGCTGGCGTCTGCAACCTCCCTCAGGCTGGAACTCAATTTGTAGTGTCGAGCCTGAGCCAGCGCTCGCGGTAGCTCGTGTCGATGTATATTCAAAACGTTAACCAGAACGTCATGACTCATGCCGTACGCCGAATGCAGCACATCCGATGCTCTGACCCAAAACTCACGGGGAAAGTGAGCAACCAACAGGCTCTCCACCTCTGCCTGAATCTCTGATTTGTTCATATTTTGAGCAATCTCCGCAATCTGGATTTATTGCATTATTTTCTCCGTTAAGAGATCGTAGCATGACGATGCATAGTTCACCACCATCGTTTTATTTCTCCGCTAGCCCAGTCCACTAGGCCCGCCTGGGGCTTCTCCATGCTTGGCCATCCATCGTCCTTTGCCCTCCATCAGAGAGCCCGCCTCGGGGGGCTTTTCATACCTTCACGGTTTTTTCACGCCCTACCCTGCATCGCGAAGGCTCATCCGCTTCCCTTCGTTAGCCCGCATGGCAGTGCGGGCTTTTCTTTGGACGTCAGAAAGGCGCCTCCTCCTCAGCCTTCTCCTCTTCCCAGTCTTGGGCCACCACCAGGTCGTCCCGATCTTCAGCGCTCTGCGCCTCCCACCGCACCGTCACGCTCTCGTCGTCGTTAAACGTCAGGTCCAGCTCCGGCGTTTCAGCCAGCAACCCCACCACCTCCTCCCACTCAATGTCTCCATCCGTGTCCAGGCGATGGATTGTCACCCAGCGCTGAGACTGTGCAATGGGGTGATTGATCATCGACGAAACCCGCAGCCCGAGCCGCTCTACCCCGGTCATCTCTTGGCGTCCCTGTGGTGCCGTCTTTTTCTGCTTGGACATAAGCCATCTCCTTTACTGTATATCCATCCAGATATTGCAATGAGCATACATCACGCCTCGTGAAGCGTGAACCCGCCTCCTAGGGAAAATCCTCAACACACCCACAAGCAAAAACAAATCACAAAACGTGTTGACATAAAAAACACGATGCGTGATATTTGCATCAACACGCAGTCACTCGCCAGGGACTGCCGAGGCCACCAAAGCCACCGCTCTTTATACAACCAGACGTGACCACCTCGACGCACCCAGGCCATTACCTGGGTCGGGACAAGCTAAGTCGTCGGCCACGCAGCCTCTGGATAGCTGCCGGACTCCCACATGGAGGACGCCAAACCATGCGAGCCACCTGATGCGTAGCCAGTAGCTGCAGCAGGCAGTGGTGGGGAAACCCGGCGACGAGCATGGCGCGGATCAAAAACTACAGGAGGAATCTGCAAATGAAGTAGTGAGCCCAGCCGGAAAACGGACCGGCAACCCACGACGAGCTGCCCTACCCAGTAGGCCGCCGAGCTGCAGCAGGCTGTCGTGTAGCGAATACCTAACCCCATGACCACCCTGCCAAGGCCGATCAAAGCTAGGTGACCAGGGAAGCTCAAGGCCAGACAAAGGATCGGGTGAAGCCATCGGTGGTGGAGCTCGAGCAAGGTTTCACTGGCTGGCCTTCTCACGAGGGCCAGACGGGAAATCAACCAAACATGGATGGATCACCCAATGACTCAACAAACCCTTCAGCAGCTGCTTGTCGAGCGCGTCAGTATCTACGCCCAGTCGGATCGTGCGCGCGAACTAATCGACCAAGGCGTCGAAAGCATGTTCAAGGATGTGGTGAAAGACACTTTCCGTTCATATGGCGACTTCGGTAAATCCGTACAGGAGGCCATCAAGGCAGCGCTCCCTGCCAACGTCACCGACATGTTCGAGCTGCAGCGTTACAACGCTCTAGTTGCAAACGCCCTTCGCGAGCGATGGGAAGCCGCTGCGCTGCAGTCCACCGTGCTGGACCAGGCTGAGAAAGCAATCGCAGAGGTGATGGACGGTGAAGGACTGCTGAGCGGTGAAGTGTCGCTCAAAGAGTTGCTGGATGAGTTCGTAAGCGAGCACCGCGAGAAAGCCGCCGAGGAACACTGGAACAACCCCGAGATTCGCATCGAAGAAACAATGAGCGGGCGGTCGGAGTTCCTCTACATAGGCTTTGATCCAGAACCAGAAGATAGTCGCGCCCTGTCTTCCTGGCGCACTGAGCCTCGGGGGATCTACAGCTTGAAAAACTCGCTGCACCTTCACATCGTCGGCTCGCGCAAGACAGATGACCCGCATCGCCAAATTCTCCAGGTGGCCGAAGTCCTCAGTGCGAAGCTGGACGATAAACGGATAGCCGTGAACATGCGGATTCGCTCGAAATGGGAACGCATGCTGGCCTCGCTCTATTTCGGCAACGCCGTACTTCTCATCGACTGCGATGCAGACGAATTCAGTTACGGCTTTGACGACTGACAAAAACACCAACCAAGGAGCAGGACCATGCTGATACTCACCCGCAAAGTGGGCGAAACCATCGTGATCAACGACACCATCCGCGTGACGGTGATGCAGGTGAAGGGTGGCCAGGTACGCCTAGGCATTGAAGCACCGAAGGATGTGTCGGTGCACAGGCAGGAGATTCAGGAGCGTATCGATTTAAAAGCCGATGCGGCCGCCTGAACCGATTTCACTGGCTGGCCTTGGCAACAGGGCCAGAAGGGAAATCAATCCGAGGGCATCACCGTGAACAAAGAAGAAATCTACGACCAGCAAATCAGCCCGCTGATGCAGAAGATCATCGGCGTTTGCCGTGAGCACGGCATTGCACTGATCGCCAGTTTCAACATCGCCCACGATGGTGAAGGCCCGAACGGCGAAGACTGCTCCCGCCTGACCTGCACCTCCCATCTGCCTGATGGTGAAGGTGCTTTCGATGAGCGCTTCAGCAAGGCCGCCGTGGCGATTCAGCGAAGTGCATCGCATCACGTCGGCATGAACATCACCACGCAGCATGCCGATGGCACGAGAACGCTTACTGCGGTGATCTGATTTCACTGGCTGGCCTTGGCGACAGGGCCAGACGGGAAATCAACCGCCCTGGAGGGCAAGACGATGAGCTGCAGCTGCATCAGCGATGCCGTGAAGCTGGTTACGGACCAGCTCGCTGAGGAGGCGCCAGGATCAGGGCCTTTCTACATGCGCGCAGAGGGCCACAACCTTTCACTCGACATCGAGACCGGAAGGGCAACTCGCCGATTCTGCGTAGAAGTCACTGGCCACTACATGGCGCCGAAAAAGGCCGGCGGCATGAAGCGCGTGAACAAGACTGTTTCGGTGGTCGCCAATTACTGCCCGCTCTGTGGCAAAGCATGCACTGCCGACGCTCAGGAAGAGACAACCAGCGCCACGTCAGCCTGACGTTAACTGCCCGGTTCACCAGGTTCCCCATCACCAGGCCGCATCGGTCGTGACGTTCGCCCTCCCCTGGTCTGGGAGGTACGCGGCAGCGAGCGTCACGGCCAATGCAGCCCACCGAGGACATTTCATGGAAACGATCACTTGCGGCTCATGGATTGGCCAGCTCGGCAAAGCGCTGGCTCCCCGTGAGCTTGAAGCTCTGCTGTGGGTGGCTCAAGGCCTCACCACCAAGGAAATTGCCCGCCAGATGGCGGTCAGCCCGGGCACCGTGGCCAACCGCATTGAGGCCGCGCTCTTCAAGCTGGAAGCCGGTCGGCGCATCGAGGCGGTCACCAAGGCCATGCGCCAACAGATCATCAGCCCACTCTGCATCTTCTTCGCCTGCCTCATCGCTATGCATGCGGCGATCAACGACAGCGACCCGATGCGCCGCGACCGCCGCGCGCCCGAGCGGCGCACTGCCCAAGTTCGAATCGTTCGCAAGGCCGAGGCCTTCGAGCTCCACGCCTGACCACTGAGGATCAACTCATGCAAGCAGCCATCCAGAAAAGTCAGGGCGAACTCACCGCCCTCCGCCAGGAAGTGATCACAGCCACCGAGGCCTTCCGCAGCAAGTCACGCTTCTATGTCACGGCGAGCGGGAACGGCTGGGCTATCGTCTCGGCCGCCAACGAACGCGTGTATGGACGCAATAAAGACTATCCATCAGCCGTTCGCTACGCCCAGAGCTTGGAGCGCGCTATCGACGCCAAGACCTTGCCGGTGATTGCGGCCGTCAAGGTCAAACAGGTCGGTGAAAGCGCAACGCGCTGGGCTGCACTGTTAGGCCTGTGCCTTGTCCTACTGGCCGGAGCGGCGTCGTCATGAGCCGCGGGGTCAACAAGGTCATCCTGGTCGGCACCTGCGGCCAGGACCCCGAGGTCCGCTACCTGCCCAACGGCAATGCGGTCACCAACCTGAGCCTGGCCACCAGCGAATCGTGGAACGACAGGCAGACCGGCCAGAGGGTCGAGAAGACCGAATGGCACCGCGTGGTGCTGTTCGGCAAGGTTGCCGAGATCGCCGGCGAGTATCTGCGCAAAGGTTCGCAGTGCTACATCGAAGGAAAGCTCAAGACCCGCGAATGGGAAAAGGACGGCATCAAGCGGTACAGCACCGAGGTGCATGTCGACATCAACGGCACCATGCAGCTGCTGGGTGGCAGGCCGGATAACCAGAGCGGCGGCCAGCAGCGCCAGTCTCAACAGCAACGGCAGCAGCCTCGCCAGCAGCAGCGCCAGGCGCCGCAGCAGAACCAGCAGTCGGCACCGCCTGACTATGAAAACTTCGACGACGATATCCCGTTCGCCCCGCTTCACCATCTCGCAGGTGCATAGCCATGCCGCTCGCAACCATCCTCGACATGCTCCAGCGCCGGAAGGAACTGGAGCAGAACCTGCAACTGCTGTTCAACCGCAGCTGCCAGTGGAGCCGCGCCGAACGTGTGCGCGGCGCTGCCACCATCGAGAACCTGACCCAGCAGCTGTTCGAACTCACCGAGCAAATCGACGCGGCGCGCGCGGCATGAGGCGGATCAACAACATGGTCCGCCAGCGCCGGAGGCAAGAACAGTTCCACCTGCCGCCCAGCGGCCTATCGGAGCACAGACATGCAGAAAGCACCTTCTGGAGTGGTAACCCTGCCGGCCTGGCTGAATCGGCCGGTCAAGAAGCTTTACAACACCCGCAGCGGCGGCCAGTACCGGCCTGATGATGTGGCCCTGGCCTTCGCCCTGAGCCTAAGCATGCACGACAGCGCCGACCACCTGCGCAGGCTCGCCTGGCGGCTGGTCGACAAGGTCTGCCTGGAGCATCAGCCGAACATGAAGCGCCTGGCCCGCGAGCCGGACGACGCCAAGGTTTTCGACGCAGCGCTCAAGATCATCAACCGGGTGTGCGACCTGCTGGAGTACGCCCCGGGCACCCGCTTTGTGCGCAATGGAGGCGATGATGGCTCTGACGCAGCAGCAGCGTGACGAGCGCCGGCGCGCGAAGGCCGAGCGGCTGCAGGAAGAAGACCTGCGCTTGAAGGTTCGACCAGGGACTAAACAGGCCCTGCTGGAACTGATGGAGTGGGCCGGGATTGAGGAGCAAGGCGAGGCGATGACGCTGATGATTCATCGCCTGCATGAGCTGACCAGAGACAAAGCTGCGAAACTGCTCAAACCTCCGCGCCACACGATTGAATTGAGCCCTTCTGTGGTGCGCAAGCTCGACCAGTTCCGACTGAGCCGCGAGCTGCGCACCCCTGGCCTGGAGCTTGGCGATGATCCGGATGATACAGGCTTGCTAGTCATCAATTGCCCGACTGAAACATTTAGACCATAAGCGGCCCCAGCTTATCCCTCGCCTCCTCCGCTGCTCGAATAATGTGCCGCTTCAGGTATATGCGATGCATCCCGAAGAAGAAACAAATGTCATCTGCATGGACTGACTCCTGCCGACAATCACCGATCTGAGCGAGGCAACCAGAACCAAAAATAACGTTAAAGCTCGCCTTTGCACCATTATCCAAATAATGATTGTCACTGTCAGGGTGGCAGAGAGCATCCCTTACAAACTTGATCAATCCGCTTACATCCGGAACCTTGTCTCTTTGGTCAACGTCATCTGTGAAATCGATGCGGGTTGCATACTTTTCGGTTTTGTACATCAGATCACGCAGCGAGATCAGTAGAGCAACAAAGGACGGTCGGAAGAAAGGTGATCTCGTATTCTTTGGATCAAAGATTCCCGAGTTGATGATCTGCTCGATAGTCTGGAGCGAATTTTGGATATCGCCTTTGTCGTAAAAATCCATAGATCCCCCTGTCGACCCCATGCCGGACACCCGTAATACCCCATCCCAACCCAAATTGCCACCATGCTACCTATGGCGATCGTCTGTTACCTACTCCCGTAATCAAGGAGAGGACTTTTTCCAGCGGTAGCAGTACGACATGAATATTTCTGTCGCGGCGTCTGCCAGGGACTGAAGCCGCTGCAGCTCTGCATAAGTGTCTTCTCCAAAAGGCCAGTGCTCTTCGAAGTATGTGTCTAGGGCCTCAAGTGCTTCGTTGCGTTCAGCCAGTAAGCCTTGGGCAGTGTCGTAGTTCTGCATTTTGGTTCTCCTGCGGCTCTATGCCGCCCACTTGTAATACCTCATTCGGAAAGCGCCGCCAAATCGGCTCATCTTTTTTTCGCATTAAATTGCAAACCACCATGCCGCATCCGGCCACGGAGGGCGGCTCATGCATGGAGAAAGCCATGAGTAACTACAACTGCGACTACGTTCGCCGCCATTACGACGTGCCGGCCGAGATCGGGCGCCGCGTGATTGC
Organism: Pseudomonas sp. MB-090624; assembly: GCF_003205245.1. Lineage (NCBI taxonomy): Bacteria > Pseudomonadati > Pseudomonadota > Gammaproteobacteria > Pseudomonadales > Pseudomonadaceae > Pseudomonas > Pseudomonas sp. MB-090624. Next base: position 70,151 of record NZ_QJRK01000011.1, read on the forward strand.
CAACGGTGAGCCAGGCGTGATCATGGCCGATCGCGGGCACTACATCGGCGTCATCCTCGACAGCGATCCGAAGAAGCGCATCCGAAACTACCATCCCACCTGGGAAATGCGGTACGGCGAGATGGCCGACACGCTGCCGCTCAAGCAGTGGGAAGTTCTCACCAATGGCATGTACGACTGGGATGACGTTCGGTACATGCTGGGCGATGCGCGCCACTACGTGCAGCGCGTGTGGGCAGCGACCCGCAGCCAAGCCAAATACCGGGCCTATCAAGAGCTGGCCGAGTGCTTCAACGACGACGCCACAGCAATGCTGACCTTCAAGGTGCGCGCCGCCTGACCCGCGCTGCCCGCCAGCGCCTTCCCCTATTCAACGATAACGCCGACCCGGCGAGGGCGGCGCCTGCACGCAAGGACAACGACATGACCGAACAGCAGCACGACGAAAGCAAGCTCGAGCGGGTCATCCGCAAGATCAAGCGTTGCCTGGCCCTTTCCAAAAGCTCGAACGAAAACGAAGCCGCCACGGCAATGCGCCAGGCACAAGCGCTGATGCGCGAGTACCGCCTCACCGAACTGGATGTCCGCCTGAGCGATGTGGATGAAGTCCAGTCGGAGAAGTCCAGGGCGAACCGCCGGCCAACCTGGGATCGACACCTAAGCGGCATCGTGGCCAGGGTGTTCGGGTGCCGACCGCTCTCTTATAAGCACTGGTGCGAGTCGTCCGGGCGAATGGTTGAGCGGGCCTTGTTCGTAGGTGTGATGCCGGCCCCGCAGATCGCGATGTATGCCTACGAGACCTTGCTCACCAAGCTGACGCAGGCTCGCCGCGACTACGTGGCCTTGGTCAGGAGTGGCAAGCGCCGCAGCGCCTACTCCCCCGAGACAGCCGGCGATCACTTCGCAATCGCGTGGGTTTCAGTGGTGCACGGCAAGATCCATGAGCTGGTGCCGCAGGGTGAAGAAGATCCAGCCATCGAGCAGTGCACTAGTGGGCACGACCTGGTTCAGGTGGAAAGCCAGGACAAAGCGCTGATCGAGCAGTACCTGGGCGGCCGCGAGATTGGCAAGCAGCGCAAGTCCGGGCCCGTAGAGCTCGACATGGCGGCTCAGATTGCAGGAATGCTCGCGGGGCAGCGCGTTCAGCTCAACCCAGCCATGGCGCATGGTGGCGAGGAACAGTTCAGGCTGGGAAGCTCATGATGATGAACCCCTACCAGATCACTGGGCCGGCGCAGATCGGCTTCAGTGGCGGACGCAGTTCCGGGTACATGCTGTACCACATCCTCGAAGCGCACGGCGGCCAGCTGCCCGAAGAGGTTCACGTCACCTTCCAGAACACCGGCAAAGAGCGGGACGAGACGCTCGACTTCATTCGGGAGTGCCAGCGCCACTGGAACGTGCCAATCACCTGGCTGGAGTTCGACGGAGTGTATGGCCAGGGCCTGAGCTGGAAAGTAGTCAGCCACGATACGGCCAGCCGCAACGGTGAGCCCTTCGACCTGATGCTGCAGTACTACACTGACTATCGGCGCGAGAAAAAGGGCGAGCCGCCCATACTGCCGAACCCGGTCAACCGGATGTGCACGGACCGGATGAAGATCAAGGCCAGCACCTGGTACATGCGAGATGTGGTCGGCCTGACCTCATGGGACGCGGTTATTGGTATCCGGGCGGATGAACCCCGGCGTTACCACCGCATGATGGCGGCGAACGAAAAAGGCGGTAACCGGTGGGAGAACGTGACACCCATGTATCACGCGGGCGTGCTGAAGGCCGACGTGAACGGCTTCTGGGCGCGCCAACTGTTCGACCTCGGTATTGACTCCGACCTAGGCAACTGCGATCTCTGCTTCCTCAAGTCACCCGAAAAGATCATCCGGGCAATCATCGAGAACCCTGAAGCGGCCCGCTGGTGGATCGAGGCGGAAGAGCGCACCGGCCAGGTTTTCCGCCGCGACCGACCCAACTACAAAGCAATGGCCTGGATGGCTGACCAGCTGGGACGCCAGATGCCGCTGGACCTAGACTTCGCCGAAGACGAAGACCTCATCGACTGCATGTGCGGCGACTGAACCGCTACGGAAAACCAATGACAACAGCAATCGACCTGTTCGCCGGCCTTGGCGGATGGAGCACCGGCGCGCGCGCCGCAGGCGTCCAGGTTCTCTGGGCGGCAAACCACTGGCCGGTGGCCGTTGAATGGCACAGCGCCAACCACCCCGACACGCAGCACGTCTGCCAGGACCTGCACCAGGCCCGGTGGGAGCAGGTGCCTGCACACGACGTCCTGCTTGCATCGCCCTGCTGCCAGGGCCACGCCAAGGCCCGCGGCAAGAAGTCGGGCAACCCGGAGCACGACGCATCGCGCTCGACGGCCTGGGCCCCGGTATCGGCGCTGGAGTTTCACCGGCCACAAGCGGCGGTGATCGAGAACGTGCCGGAGTTCACCGCTGGGTGCTCTACCCTGCCTGGCTTCAAGCGGTGCAGGCACTGGGGTATCAGGCGGCACCGCACATCGTGGACTGCGCCGACCTCGGCGTACCTCAGCATCGAGTGAGACTGTTCATGGTGCTGACTCGCAGCAAGGCTCCGCTGATGCTGCAGCTTCCGCGAGAGCGGCATGTGCCGGCAGCCAGCTTCCTCGACTTCGACGGCGGGCGGTGGTCGCCCATCGACAAGCCGGGCCGGGCCCAGGCCACTCTCGACAGGGTGCGCAACGGGCGCCAGCGCTTCGGCGAACGGTTCATCATGCCCTACTACGGCAAAGGCTCCGGCACCACCGGCCGCGACATCAACCGGCCGATCGGCACCATCACCACCCTGGACCGCTGGGCCTTGGTCGACGGCGACCGGATGCGGATGCTCAGCGCCAGCGAGGCCCTGGCCGCCATGTCGTTTCCGGCAGACACCCTTCGGCCGGACAGCCACCGGCTGACCATGCACATGGCTGGCAACGCGGTACCGCCGTTGGCGGGCCAGCGGGTTATCGAAGCGCTGTTGAAAGCTGCATGATTACAGTAGTTGGCTGGACCTTTACCATAACCAAGTCTCCGTAAGCCCAAATTAGTGAACCGGCGATCGCCAGCCAAAAGATAAATTTTTTAATCCAAAATAGCGGCCTGATGAAAATCAGGCGCAACTGATTAATTTCAGTCGATCCAAGACCGCGCGGCGACATGAGCTCTATAGCGTTTGCAGCTTGCTCCTGTGCCGCGAAAGCAAATACCGCAGTAACAGCACCACTACGCATGAACCAATCAGGCACGCTTCGCCCATCAGGCATCAGAACCCCAAACCAGCCGCCGAGTGGCGCTAAGAGGGCGATCAAAGCTAGGACAATTGCAAGCGCGAGCCCAGGGATGATTGCCCACCTTGTCATGACCTTGTGATCGACCTGATTCGGCTTCTCAAGGAACATTCGGACCTCCCAATTCAAAAAACGGAATATATCGCCGAGGTATCCCCATGCACACAGAAAACCGATCCAGCAACACAGAGATGGTCAGCGTGCCCCCATACATAGGCTCGGAGCCGCTGGTTGGACGTTACTACCCCGCCCAATGCCGCCGTTGCGGCTGGGTTGGCAGCTCCGAAGAGTTGACCGAGGATGATGCGCAGTGCACACGCGACGTTGGCGATCGTCTGTGCCTGGGCGACTGCGATGAACTTGAGCGCCATGATCTGCTGAACATCATCCAAGCCATGGCAGCCACGCAGCCCCACCCCGAGCCAATAGCCTGTATGGTTGGTACTGCCTTCTGGTGGACCAAAGAAGAGGCAGAGAGGGATGCGGCGGAGACTGGGCTGCCGATTGTTGGCCTGGGGCCTATGCCTGACACAGGCACTGTTGATCAGCTCTCACAGATCATTCGAGACCTCAACGACGAGCGTGACGGGATTGGCGCCGAGGCTGGCAGGCTGCGCGCCCAGCTGGCCGAGCGGGATGCGCTGCTGGGTGCGATTGCAGGGTGGACAGCCGAAACCCGCGCAGCCGTGCTGGAGGCATTCCAAGACGAGCTGAGCGAGAGCGCCAGCTACGCATGGTATGACGCCGCGATAGCCGATCTGATGAAACTTATCGAGCCCCTATCCGCCAGCGCAGAGCCGAGCGAAGTGGCTTGTCGCATCTGAGCTTCACGCCCGGCTCGCCGCGTTCTGCTCCACCCAGCTCGTCGCACGCTGCAATGCCCAAACCATCGCCGCAGTCATGGTTTGCCCTTGGCAATCTAAGTGCTGCTCCTCGACAAGCAGCACCCCTCGTTCACCATAGATACCGAAAAACACCTGCGTTTTGCGATCAGGCGACAGCCTGGCCTGGATGTTGATCAGCGCCCCACAAGGTAAGCGCTCGTCCAGATTCCTGAAGTGAAGATTTGGATTCACCCAGTCCCAATAAACGTCTCCGCGTTGACGCATGACCACCTCTCCAATGGCAGTAGCTGTCCATGGAGTCAAGATAGAGCAGGTCGTCTATTTTTTCTAAAAAAAATGAACTTTTACAATACTTACATACGGCCCAGCAGAACTGGGGCGCTCAGGAAGGGTTAGGCTGGGTATGCACACGCCGCGTAGAGTGCACTGCCCCTTGTACTGGAGGCCTTGTTCGGGCGCAAATAGGCACACCATCGCCAACGCCCCTTCATCGGGTCGGGCGTGCATATATGAATTGATCGCTAAGTGATCTGTGGTGGACTCCGAGGAGATCACTACTTAGATAGTGGTCCTACAGCGAGACGATCTCTTGCACGAGCCCCACTTTGAAAGGCTTCAGCCTCTACTGGGGTATCGACAGACTCCGCATAGGCAATCCAGCGCTCGAACGCCGCCCGATGTGCTTCGCAAGCAGCCTTCCAGCCCGCGCCGCCAAGCCTGCCGTAGGCGACCTCCTTCATTGTTGAGGAGGTCAGGGAGTCGAGCTCCCGCAGCAGCTTGTACGCACGGTACCTTTTTTCAATGTCCGGCATGGTCAGCCATCCTAAGAATGTGCAAAGCAACAGCCTTTCGTAGTCTTATACCCAATGGACAAACAACTCCGTCAATCATTCCATTTGGATTGAGCGAAATCGGTTCTCGCACAAGCGATGACCGCCCCCTGTAATCCACCCAGCTGTAACCCCTCTCCCCTCTATTCACTGCCGCGATATGGCGGCCAGTTCGGAATGATATTGGCTGCAGGAGCCTCTATTTCGGTAGGCTGAGCTAGCCTATGAAGGCAAGGGAGACGTAACTACGGAGTGCTGATAGGTAGTAAAGATAAGCTGATCACCGTACCGCTCGACGTGCTGGAAGCAGCGCTGGAGGAACTACCGGAAGGAAGCGCAGCAGCGGTACGGATACTGAAAGCGCTGGAAGAAACACCGTCGAAGGAGCCAGTGGCGTACCTCGCCCAACGCCGAGACGGGAAGCAAGGCGGCAGGTTTTTTGCCACGCAGCCTGGGCGCCATTACGATCCCAAGTTCTACCGAGGCCCTATCCCAGTGTACGAAGGGCCTGTCAGGTGACGGGGCGGGTTGGTCCGTCGCTTCGGGCCAACGCTTGTAACATCTCACCCGGATGACACCGTCGTTCTTGCTGCAGACACACCGTCAACTGCGATTTTCCGAGCCCGCCCTACTCCCCACGCCATCGCACGAGTCATCGACTCACCTGGGCGAGAATCGAAAGCCTCTTCATGGAGCGCAGAGCCGCCCGGGGCATACACACCGATGAACATCTGCGTGCTGCCGGTTCGCGACAGTCGTACCTGAACATCAATAAACGTGCCGTCATCGAGAGTTTCGTCATGCTCCCGATGGTGGAGTGTGGGATCCGCCCACCGCCAGTAAACATCTCCACGAATTCGCATGTCGCCTCCTACGACCGAAGTCTTTTGTGAATGGCAAAGACCACCATAGCGAAGCGGTGCAGCTGCACAACTGGCAAAGGCTGAACTGTGAACTGAATCGGACCAGCGGCCAAAAATCCTCTACAGATTCAATAATTTGTACAACTTACTGCCGCGATATGGCGGCCAAGGAATAACCGTGTCCGAGAAAAGTGGAATCACCCTCAACCGCGCGGCACAGGATGTCGTGCTCGAGCGCCAGCGGCAGGTAAGCAACAAAGGCTATTCGCTGTATCGCGATGACGGTAACACCAGTGGCGAACTGGCCAGGGCGGCGAGCGTGTACGCACGTCTGGCAGGTCAGCCTCGCACCATGAGCACAGATTGGCCGTGGGCGCCGGAGACATTCAAGCCAAGCGCAGATCGCCGGCGCGACCTGGTGAAAGCTGGTGCACTGATTCTTGCGGAGATCGAACGCCTCGACCGCCAGAGCCTGATCAAGCCCGCAGTTGTGCGCCGTGACGAATACGGGATGTTTCAGCACCCTGAGCTGCCCGATTTCGACGAGGTCGACGTCGAAAAAAGCAAGGCTTGGGTCGCCCAGCAGGGGCTGGAGGTGGTCCGAGTCGAACTGGAAACCGACGCATCGGAGGACATCGCAGAACGCTACTTCGAGTCTGGCGACCCCGATTGCAGCTACTGGGAACCCAGCAAGCCAGATGGTGAAGGCTGGTTCTGCCTGGCCATCTACGACACCGACGACGGGCCATCATGCTGGTGGGGTCGCCGGGTGGTGACGCCATGAAGCGATCCCAGCTTTTCTTCTACACGTTTGCCGTCGTAGCCATCCTGGCGCAGACCTTCTGTGTGGGCATGTTTGTAGGGCGCGAGACGAAACCGTGCAAGCTGCAGGTCGGCAACCAGCGCCTGCTCTCCCCGCACGAAACACAACCCGAACCTACACCCGCACTGGCGCCTGGGCGCTGGATTGATGAGAGGTATCAGCTGTGAGCGAATGGACAAAATGCAGCGACAGGCTGCCGGAAACCCCAGTCAACTCGGACACCACGTTCATCGTTGCGGTCTACCGCAGCCGAACCGACAAGACCTACGTGTTCGCAGCGGAATGGCTGAACGAGAAGCTGCTCAATACCGATGATGACGAGCAGCCTGAAGAGGGAACACCATTTACCGGCTGGTATTCGCTCGAGCCGCACGACGACTTCGATGAATACTGGAGACCGCTTATCGATGCCGGATCGGGTGATGAGGTCACTCACTGGCAACCAATGCCTTCACCGCCGGGCACCCAACCATGACCGACCTGATCGAAGTGAAGGCGGCAGACCTGGTCGGCGAGGCGCTTGGGTGGGCAGTAGGCATGGCCGAAGGCCTGGAGCTGGAACTCGAGCCCCCGCACTACAACACCTCCTGGCGGGTGTTTGCCCGCCACCGCTACACCGTGACCGAGCAAGCCAAGCGCTTCAACCCGTGGGAAGACTGGGCGGTGGGCGGACCGCTACTGCAGAAGCACAACGTCAGCCTGCACTGCCCGCAGAAAGATTGGGACTACTGGGCAGCCTGGATAACCGAAAACGGCAAAGACGTTGCCCAAGGGGCTGATTTTCCATTGCCGGCGGCGTGCCGGGCCATTGTCGCACACAAGCTCGGCGATACCGTCCAGGTGCCGAAGGAGCTTATGCCGTGAACCGAGAAGCATTGAAAGCGCTGGCTGAGCGGGTGATGAACGACCGTCGATTCTGCTGCGACGAACAACACAGGTTCCTGGCTGAGGGCGTAAATGAGCTACTCGCAGAGAACGAGGCTCTGCGCAAGGATGCCAAGCGCTACCGATTCGTTCGCAACCCCATTGGAACCAGGTCACCGCTGGCTATCTGGAACGAGGGGAGAATGCCCCTGTTCTGCGCGATGGCTGATGCGGTCGTTGACAAGCTCATGGCCAAAGAGGCCGCTCAATGAGCGCCCTCGCCTACATGGTCTACCTGATCTGCAGGGGGCCGCGATGACTGACATGAGCAAGATCTACCCGCACATGACGGAGAAGGAAGAGCAAGAGCACTTCCGGCAGCTGCTAGCCGAGGATGAGCGCCAGCGCATCGCCCAGTTCGCGCAGCTTAAGGCCGAGGAAAATCATACCCATTGTCGCGACTGTGGCCGATTCGTCGACAAGAGCCGCTGGCTACTCAAGACCTCGGCTTGGGCGCAGCGCGGCCAGCGCCCTCTATGCGCGCCCTGCTTCGCCGAATACGACTTCGACTATTAACCCCTTCCCCTACAACTCAAGCCCGCCGGCGTGCCGACCAGAAGTGCGTCACGGCCAGCAAAACTCCAGGTATGGCCATGCCAAGACCGCTGTAGATAAAGGCAGGCTGGCCTGTCATCTGCCCACTGAAAGCGAACCCGACGCCAGTTGATATCAGGGTGACTGCTGCATAGCCCCACGGCTTTCTTGTTTCCTTGGCCATATCGCTCCTCCTCTTGAACCCCGATTAAACCACATGAGCCCACCGACATGCGCGCGCGAGGATTACCTATGTCCGCAACCAACCGATTCCACCAGCTCGCCAACGATGCGCTGGTGATGATCAGCGAGAACCTGCAGCCAGGCGCCAAACTGGCGCTGGTGATCTACACGGCAGGCAAGCCAGACCTGGATATCGTCCTCAAAGACCGCGGCCTCGACGTCGATGAGGTCGTGAACACCCTACGCCGGCGCGGCGGCCTGAGCCTCGATGGTGACAACGCCTACAAGCGCGGCCTTTGCGACGTGATCGTGGGCTCCTTGGCGTGCGGAAAGCAGAACACCAACCCGACACCGCTCAATCACTGGGGGCAGCAGTTCTGGGATATCGGTCGGGCCGAAGGCGCGCAGCAAGAAGAGCTGGTCCATGCCCTGCGCCTGGCGCGCAAAGAGCTAGACGCCTGCCAGCGTGTTATCCACTACGCCGGCGGATTCGACCCGGCCTACGTCAACAACTCCCAGGCCGCGATCAAGGTCGCCGACGCGGCTCTTGAAAAAATTCCTGCCTAACCGTCACCCTGCCATTAATCAAATGCCCGCCATCTGCCGTGCGGGTAAGGAAACTCTATGTCTGAACGCAAAACGATGTGCATCTACCACGGCAACTGTGCTGACGGCTTCGGTGCCGCCTGGGTTGTCCGCAAAGCCCTGGGCGACCAGGTCGAGTTTGTCGCCGGTGTCTACGGCCAAGAGCCGCCAGACGTTGAGGGCAAGGACGTTATCATCGTCGACTTCAGCTACAAGTACGAAGTCATGGCGAGGATGAGCTGGAAGGCCCACAGCATCATCATCCTGGATCATCACAAGTCGGCGGCCGAGGACCTGGGCAAGTTCCCGCCCTTCCATGCAGGCGTTCGGCTCGATGGCCGGCACGCCGACGGCACGGTCGCGCTGGGCTGGGAAAGCGCTCACAGCTTCATGCAAATGCAGAACGCACCGGCCATCGCCTGCTGCTTCGATATGAACCGCAGCGGCGCCATGCTGGCCTGGGACCACTTCTTCCCCGGGCAAGAGCCGCCCATGCTGCTGCGCCACATCGAGGACCGCGACCTCTGGCTGTTCAAGCTGGACGGCACCCGCGAAATCCAGGCGAACCTGTTCAGCTACCCATACGACTTCGAAGTCTGGGACAAGCTGATGGCGGCCGATGTGGAAACCCTCCGCTCGGACGGCGCCGCGATCGAGCGCAAGCACCACAAGGATATTGCCGAGCTGGTTGCCGTGATGAAGCGCCGCCTGGTCATCGGCGGTCACGATGTGCCCGTGGCCAGCCTGCCGTACACGCTCACCAGTGACGCCGGGCACCTGATGGCTCAAGGCGAAGCGTTCGCCGCGTGCTACTGGGATACGCCAGATGGCCGCGTATTCAGCCTGCGCAGCACCGACGAGGGGCTGGATGTGTCGGAGATCGCTAAACAGTACGGCGGTGGCGGCCACCGAAACGCCTCCGGTTTCCGCGTGCCGTTCGGCCACGAACTCACCAAGTAATCAACGCGACGCCAACAAAGCCCGGTGGTAGCGACCGCCGGGCGAGGATGACCTATGCCCGAAAACACCGACTACAGCATGTCGCCAGCGGACGCGCTGATCATCGCCGGTATCAGCCAGCATGGCCTGGATATGCGCCGCACCATGGTGAAAGCCCTATGGCGAGAGCACGGTGCGGCGAAGCTCGCCGAGATGTTTGCTCAGTTTATTGGCATGGCCAACTCTGTTGCTGCCAATTGTGCAGAGATGAGTGACATGGTCCTCATCCATGAGTGCGGCGTTCACCCCGACAAGTTCGACAGTGTGAACTTGCCGACCATCCTCGGAGCCTGCCAAGGCGTGCAGATCGCAAGCAAGTGCGACCCGGCCGGCGCATGCCAAGGCTGCGCCTATCGCCTGGGATCCATCGCCAATCAGTCGCCCATCACCACCAGCGACGCAGAGTTCATGGCGCACGACCGCAAGGGCTTCATGTGCCACGCCGACCTCGACGAACGCGGTGAACCACTACGGGTTTGCGTCGGCCACGCAAAAGCCGCCAAGGCGACCACTTAAACACCGACCTGCCGCCACCGGCGGCGTGGAGACCATCCCATGGAAACCGAGATCCTTTCGGACGAAGAGCTGGTGGCGATCACCGGTTACAAACCCCGGGCGTGGCAGCGCCGCTGGCTCACAGAAAAAGGCTGGCACTTCGTCGAGAGCCGCGGCGGCCGGCCACTGGTGGGCCGCCAGTACGCCCGCCAGAAGCTCAGCGGCATGGTGATCGACACCGTGCCGGTCGCAACAGCGCCTCCACCAGAGCCCGCCTGGACCCCTGATTTTTCCCGAGTGAAGTGAAATGCGCCCACGGAAGACCGAGAATCGCGACCTGCCACCAGGCATGTATCGCCGCAAGAGACAAAAACCCAATGGAAAGGTGTGGGAGGCCCTGTACTACCGGGACAAGTCGGGCAAGGACATCTTCCTCGGCAATGACTTGGTGAAGGCCAAGCTGAAGTGGGCGGAGCTCGAGGCCAAGTCGGTACCGAAAGAACTGACCACCATGAAGGGGATCTTCGACGAGTACCTGCTGAAGATCATCCCGGGCAAGGCCGCCAGGACCCAAAAGGACAACATCTACGAGCTCAAGCAGCTGCGCACTGTGTTCGACTCGGCTCCGATCGACGCCATCACCCCAGCCATGATCGCGCAATACCGAGACTCGCGGTCGGCGAAGACCAGGGCAAACAGGGAAATCGCCCTGCTCTCCCACGTCTTCAACACTGCGAGGGAATGGGGGCTGACCACCCGGGATAACCCATGCCTAGGCGTAAGGAAGAACAAGGAGAAACCGCGCGACTTCTACGCCAACGAAACGGTGTGGGAGGCGGTGTACGAGGAGGCTCCACCGGAGCTGAAGGATGCGATGGACTTGGCGTACCTGACGGGCCAACGGCCATCGGACGTACTGTCCATGCGGAAAGACGATGTGGAGGGAATCTACCTGCTGGTCAGCCAGGGCAAGACCGGCAAGCGATTGAGGATCGTGCTGGAAGTGGATGGAGTGAAGAACAGCCTGGGCCTGCTGCTCGAGCGGATCATGCGCAGGACCAGCGACCACCTATCGCCGTTCTTCATCGTCAACGAGCACGGCAAGCGCATGAGTTGGCCAATGTTGCGCAATCGATGGGCAGACGCCCGCGAGGACGCAAGGGTGAAAGCCGAGGTCGAGAAGAAACCGGACCTGGCCAATCGAATCGCCCAATTCCAGTTCCGCGACATCCGACCGAAGGCAGCCTCGGAGATAAACGACCTGAGCGATGCAAGCGTACTGCTCGGCCACTCGAAAGAGGGAATTACCGAGCGCGTTTACCGTCGAGTCGGAGCCATCGCCAAGCCTTCCAAATGATGAAGTTTTGGGACTGGCATCAAATAGTTTTGGGACTTCGGTATTTTCTAGCGCGCAAATAAAAACCCCGCAGACGTTAATCTGCGGGGCTTTCGAATGGTGGAGGCCGAGGTCGGAATCGAACCGGCGTAGACGGATTTGCAATCCGGAGCATAACCACTTTGCTACTCGGCCTCAAAGTCGGACATAGCAGCTTGCGCTTTGCTATCCCCTTGAAACACTGAACCTTTTTCAAAATTCGCTGCGTTTCGATGGGCGCCATTATGTCTTCATTCTTTTAACCTTGCAACCCCCTCAACGAAAAAAAATTTCAACGGGTTCAAGGTGTTAGCGCAGGCGGCCGAGTTTACTCCACAAACCCACCAAGGTGTTCTCTACCGCGCCACTGGCTGCCACGCCGATTCGCTCCTGCAGGCTTTTACGCTCGGCATAGTGCAGGTGGAACAGGTTGGCGTTGCGGGCACGTTCGCTCAGGTACTCGTCGCTGGTCTGCAAGGTATCCACCAACTGGCGGTTCAGGGCCGCCACACCTAGCCACACTTCACCGGTAGCCACTTCGTCAATGTGCAATTGCGGGCGATAGCGGGCAACGAAGTCCTTGAACAACTGGTGGGTGATGTCGAGGTCTTCCTGGAACTTCTCCCGGCCTTTCTCGGTGTTTTCGCCGAATACGGTCAAGGTGCGCTTGTATTCGCCAGCGGTCAGCACCTCGAAATCGATGTCGTGTTTCTTCAGCAAGCGATTGACGTTGGGCAATTGCGCCACCACGCCGATCGAACCCAGTACGGCGAATGGCGCACTGACGATCTTGTCGCCGATACAGGCCATCATGTAACCACCGCTGGCAGCCACCTTGTCGATGCACACGGTCAGCGGGATGCCTGCCTGGCGAATGCGCGCCAGCTGGGAGGCGGCCAGACCGTAGCTGTGCACCAGACCACCGCCGCTTTCCAGGCGCAGTACCACTTCATCGCGTGCGGTGGCGAGGGTCAGCAGCGCAGTGATTTCATTGCGCAGGCTTTCAGTGGCCGAGGCCTTGATGTCGCCATCGAAGTCCAGGACGAACACGCGGCCCTGCTCGTCGGCCTTGCCTTTGCCCTTCTTCTGTTGTTTCTCCGCCTTGGCCTGCTGCTTGCGCAGCGCCTTTAGCTGGGCCTTGTCGAGCAAGCCGGATTCCAGGCGCTCGCGCAGGTCCTTGTAGAACTCGTTCAGACGGGTGACCTGCAACTGTCCACCCGATTTGCGCCGCCCTTTGCCACGCAGCCCGGCGATGGCCGATAACACCACCAGAATGGCGATGACCAGGGTGGCGGTTTTGGCGAGAAAGCTTGCGTATTCGGCAAGAAACTCCACGTTGACTCCTTAAATACCAGCGCCATCACGGCGCGTAACTGTTGCAAGCATACCGGTGCATCTGGCGTGCTGCCAGCGTACGCAAACGCTGGCAACATCTTTCAAACAACCTTTTCAAACGCTTGTATGTTTTTCGTTGACAGCCTCAGTGCCGCGTCCTAACCTCGCAGCAACCTCCTACAGGCCGGAACCTTCCGTGGGCAACCTCTACCTGATCCGACACGGCCAAGCCTCTTTCGGTGCCGCTGACTACGACGTACTTTCGCCAGTGGGCGAACGTCAGAGCCTGGCGCTGGGCGAACACCTGGCCCAACTCGGCGTGCGGCTGGACCGCTGCGTAGCTGGGGACCTGCGCCGCCAGCAGGACACCGCGCGCCTGGCGCTGCAGGCCTTGCACACCACGGGTTGCCCGGTACCCGCTGTAGAGACCGACGTGGCGTTCAACGAGTTCGATGCCGACGGTGTTATCCGGGCCATGCTGCCTGGGCTGCTGCCGGCAGAGCCCGATGCGCTGCAGGTGCTGCGCAACGGTGCCGAGCACCGCAGCGAGTTCCAGCGCCTGTTCGCACTGATGGTGCAGCGCTGGCACGATGGCGAGCACGGCGACGATGACCTGGAAACCTGGCAGGCCTTCACCGGCCGTGTGCACGCCGGCCTGCAACGCGTGCTGGATGCAGCCGGCAGCGGCGACAACATCGCTATCTTCACCTCGGGGGGCACCATTGCTGCCCTGCTCCACCTGGTGACCCGTATCACCCCCAGCCAGGCGTTCGCGCTGAACTGGCAGATCATCAACACGTCGCTCAGCCAGCTGAAGTTTCGCGGCCGCGACGTGGCGTTGGCTTCCTTCAACAGCCAGGCCCATGTGCAGCTGTTGAGGGCGCCGGAGCTTGTCACTTACCGATAAAGCCGGCTAGTTATGTCCCTGCGGGGACGTGTAAATCACTCAATAAGGAATGCGCCATGACCTCCGTAGCTGATGCCGTCAAAAAGATGCAAGAGAAGTTCAACCCATCCGCTGCCGCCGGCCTGGACCTGGTGTTCGGCTTCAACATCACCGATGAAGACAAGCACTACGCACTGATCGTCAAGGACGGCACCTGCGCACTGCAGGAAGGTGAAAACCCGGATGCCAACTGCACCCTGGTGATGGACAGCGAAACCCTGAAGGGCATCGTCAGTGGCGAAACCGACGGCATGCAGGCCTTCATGGGCGGCAAGCTGCGCGTAGAAGGCGACATGATGTTGTCGATGAAGTTGAGCGAACTGTTCCCATCCTGAAGGCCGGGAACAGCGCATGATCGAAAACCGAAGCCTGACCGGCTTCGGTTTTTTTTTGCCTGCACCACCCATCAATGGCTGCATCAAGGCAGCTGATCGTACAGCAACACCCCCACCTATTACGCACCTGGGACGCTTGTTCCATAACGGGCAGGCCATTAGATTAGCCAATAGTTCCTGCGATCGAGAATAAGGAAAACGCATGACGCTCACCGACCAGTCCACCCAGGCACGCCCCGGCGAAGAGCTCGACGCGGGCGTCATCGATCCTTATCTGAAGGCCAACATCGCCGGCCTTGATGGCCAGCCCAGCATCAGCCAGTTTCCGGGCGGCGCTTCCAACCTCACCTACCTGGTCAGCTACCCTGGTCGCGACCTGGTGCTGCGCCGCCCGCCGTTCGGCCAGAAGGCCAAGTCCGCCCACGACATGGGCCGCGAGTTCCGCATCCTCAACCAACTGAACAGCGGCTTCCCGTACTGCCCAAAGGCCTACGTACACTGCACCGACACCAGCCTGATCGGCAGCGAATTCTATGTGATGGAACGGGTCAAGGGCGTCATCCTGCGCTCGGACATTCCGGCTGAACTCAAGCTGGATGCCGAGCGCACCGAAACCTTGTGCAAAAGCTTCATCGATCGGCTGGTCGAACTGCACCAGGTGGACTACAGCGCCTGCGGCCTGGCCGACCTGGGCAAGCCGGAAGGCTACGTGCAGCGCCAGGTAGAAGGCTGGACCAACCGTTACGAGAAGGCCCTGACACCGGATGCGCCGCACTGGCAACACGTGACCGCCTGGCTGCACGAGAAAATGCCCGCCGACCACCCGCGGCCCGGCATCGTGCACAACGATTACCGCTTCGACAACGTGATCCTCGACGCGGACAACCCTATGCGCATCATCGGTGTACTGGATTGGGAAATGGCCACCCTGGGTGACCCTTTGATGGACCTGGGCAACAGCCTCGCCTACTGGATCGAAGCCGGTGACCCGGCCCCAGTGCAACTCATGCGCCGCCAACCCAGCAATGCACCAGGGATGCTCAGCCGTCGGCAGTTCGTTGACTACTACGCCGAGCGGGCCGGAATTCGCCTGGAAAACTTCGATTTCTACTACTGCTACGGCCTGTTCCGCCTGGCCGGCATCGTCCAGCAGATCTACTACCGCTACTACCACGGCCAGACCCAGGACAAGCGCTTCGCCCAGTTCATCCACATGAACCGCTTGCTGGAACAGATGACCCTGCAGGTCATCGCCAAGTCCAGCCTTTGAGCCCCGCCCACCACGGATCACAAGGAAAACAGCATGCCCAAGACCCACCTGTTCGACCTCGATGGCAAGATTGCCTTCGTTTCCGGCGCTAGCCGTGGCATTGGCGAGGCCATTGCGCACTTGCTGGCGCAGCAAGGTGCCCACGTGATCGTTTCCAGCCGCAAGCTGGAGGGCTGCCAGCAAGTGGCGGACGCCATCACCGCTGCAGGTGGCAAGGCTACGGCGGTGGCCTGCCACATCGGTGAACTGGAGCAGATCCAGCACGTGTTTGCCGGCATCCGCGAGCAGTTCGGGCGCCTGGACGTGCTGGTCAACAACGCCGCCACCAACCCGCAATTCTGCAACGTGCTGGACACCGACCCGGGCGCCTTTCAGAAAACCGTGGACGTCAACATCCGCGGTTACTTCTTCATGTCGGTCGAGGCCGGCAAGCTGATGCGCGAGCATGGCGGCGGCAGCATCATCAACGTGGCCTCGATCAACGGGGTTTCGCCAGGCCTGTTCCAGGGTATCTATTCGGTAACCAAGGCAGCGGTCATCAACATGACCAAAGTGTTCGCCAAGGAGTGCGCCCAGTTCGGTATCCGCTGCAACGCCCTGCTGCCGGGCCTGACGGACACCAAGTTCGCCTCGGCGCTGGTGAAGAACGATGCCATTCTCAACGCGGCCTTGCAGCAGATCCCCCTCAAACGCGTGGCCGACCCCAAGGAGATGGCCGGCGCGGTGCTCTACCTGGCCAGCGATGCCTCCAGCTATACCACCGGCACCGCGCTGAACGTCGACGGTGGTTTCCTGTCCTGATCAGGCTTTGACCGCCACCAGGGTATAGCTCAGGGGCAGGCGTGCGGGCTGTTCGCGAAGGCGATACTCGCCGTCGTCGCCCTTGATCATCTGCCCTGGCAGCGCCTCCCAGGGGATGCTCTGGTGCTCGACCAGCGTGGTCAGGTGCAGGCCGTGGCTCAGCAAGGCACTGATCACCTCGCCAAGACCGTGGTTCCATTCGTGGGTTTCGCTGTGGGCCAGCCGCTGATCGGTTTCGACGTAAGTCTGGTCGCTATGCCACACCGTTGGCTCATGCTGCTCGAAATAGGGATATTCGAGCTGCAAGCGGTCCTGGTGGTCCTCGTTGACAGCCATCAGCATGGGGTGGCCATCGCGCAGGAACAGCCGCCCGCCCGGTTTCAGCAAGGCCGCGACGGTACGGGCCCAGGGCTCGATGCGAGGCAGCCAGCAGAGCGCGCCAATCCCGGTGTAGACCAGATCGAAGGTGCGCCCTGGCAGCGCCTTGTCAGCCGCGTAAACATCAGACTCGACATACTCGATAGACGTTCTGCAGCGTGCTGCCAACACCCTGGCCTCGGCCAACGAAGCGGCAGAATAGTCCAACCCGCACACCTGTGCGCCAAGGCGGGCCAGGGAGAGGGTGTCGGTGCCGATGTGGCACTGCAGGTGGATCACATCAAGGCCGTCGATATCGCCCAACAATGGCAAATCAAAACGCACGGTGTCGGACAGCCGGTCGCGGTCGCGGACGAGCTGTTCGATTGCGTAGTCCTTCGAGGCAGCATGCAGCGGGGCGCGTTCATCCCAACTGGCACGGTTGAGTTGCAGGGAATGGTCCATGGTGTCTTCCTTGAATGCGAGCAGTTGATGCTAGACGCCGCGCTCACTGGCCGACAGAACTACCTTGCAAAAAAATGTAAACCAGCTGTCTCTGTCCGCCAAAGGGTAGCCAAATACCCTTACAAGCAGGTCGCTGCCGCTGCCCGGCGCTGCAGCGCCACGCCGTCGTGCTTCTGCGCGTAGTAGTCGACCCGCGTGCCACCGGCCTGCGGGTACACGTCCACGAACGCTTCGGCTTCACGGGTATACACCGTCAAGCCGCCCTGCTTGCGCGGTTGCAGGTAGCCACTGGCATCGTCACCGAACACCCTCTCTTCCTGCCAGCTGTACTGAATGCACTGGGCCACCAGCTCTGGCGCCTTCTGCGAGTCGAGCTGCGCCGTCGGCCTGCCGCCGCGGGCAGTGTCCATGGTCGCAGCAGCACAACCAACCAGCATCAGCGCCGCAGCCATCGGCAGAATCGCACGCATGTTCCATCCTCGGGGGTTTGAAAAAGAAGCGACTCTAGCATTGGCACGCAGCGCGAGTGAATTGTCACGCGTATTCCGCTGTCGCAGACAATACAAGCCGTCATAAGGACATTGCCATGAAACTGCACTATCTACTGTTCGCCGCCCTGCCCTGCCTGCCGTTGGCTGCCACCGCTGCCCCCTCGAGCGAAGAAAGCGTCACCGCCCCGGAAACCCACAACCGCGAGCTGAAGGTCGGTGACAAAGCGCCAGACCAGTACAAGCGTGACGAGGAAGCCATCAAGAACTGGAAAGCCAAGGGCCTGCCACAACCTGAGAAGGAAAGCCACTGGGTGCGCATGGGCGATCACTATGTGCTGATACAGATTACCAACGGCGTGGTGCTGGCCATTCAGCCTGCGTCCTGATTCAACCCGCTGCGTCCAGCGCCACCATGTGCACGGTGTCGCGCCCGGCGGCCTTGGCCTGGTAAAGCGCCGCATCGGCCTGCGCCAACAGGCTGGCGGTGCTGTCTTTGCTCCCCGGCACACCGCACCACAGGCCAACGCTGAAACGTAGCTCGATGTGGTCACCGGCAAACCGGGCCGGGCTGCGCGCAATGGCCTCGCGCAGCCCTTGCACGGCAGCCAGGGCCCCGGCGCGGTCGGTAGCAGGCAGCAGCAACAGAAACTCCTCTCCACCGTAACGCCCGAGGCTATCGCCCTGGCGCAGGCGTTGCTGCAACTGGCGTACGCAATGGCACAACACTTCGTCACCGGCCAAGTGCCCATACAAGTCGTTGATGCGCTTGAAATGGTCGATATCGATCATCGCCACCGCAAGGCTCACCTGCTGCCCACGGGCGCGGTCCAGTTCGCTGGCAAAGCGCTCGAGAATCGCCCGACGGTTGAGGGTACCGGTGAGCACATCATGCAAGGCCAGGTGCTGCAGGCGCGATTCACTGCGCTCCTTGGCCATCAGCACCAGCCCGATCGAATACATCATCACCGTCACGGTGCCAATGGCTACCGAGATGCTCTGTTTCAGGTTGCTGGTGTCATAGCGCATTTCCACAGCCGTGCCATTGGCCACCGCAACCACCCGCATGCCCAGGCCCACCAGGCTGATCAGCGCACCGATCTCCAGCAGCAGGTGCGCTTTGCCCGGTCGTTCGCCATGGCGCCATGCCCAATAAAGGATCAGCGCACATTGCAACATCAGCACCAGGGTCGCCAGCAACATGCGCGGCTCCAGGGTATCGAGCAGCAGCATCAACCCCACCAGCATGAACGCCGGGATGATGAAAATGACCCGCCAGGGCACTACCCGCTCGCGCACACGGAACAAGCTGGCCGTATAGAAGGCCAGCGCCAGCGAAAGCAGGCTGTTGCCCAGCCTGTAGCTGAGCCACAAGGGGGCCTGGGCGTAAAGGGTGTAGCAGACGTAAGCCAGCGCGTGCACCAGCAACCCGCAACCGGTGAGCATCAGGTTGTCGCGGCGGTTGCCGTGCCCGACCAGCAACAGGCAGAACGCCAGGATGGTGGCAACCAAAGCAACAGCGGCGAACAAGGTAGGGGTATGCGCGATCATCATGATTCACTGAGTGGCAGAATGCCGTCTTGGCTGCGGCTTACCGTGCAGTCTAGAGCCGCCACGGGCGCCCGGCCATGACCGTACGGGACAGAACAGCAACCGAGAAGCACGTGGAAGATCGTGGATAGCACAAATTTTTGCCCGCCCAGGAAACCAAATGGATCGATCCGGGTCTCAGAAAGTGTGCGGTAAACCTTAGTGGATCAAGGACCTATCTCGTGACAAACCGTCTTGCAAGCCTTTCGCTGGTTGCTGTTGTACTGCTGACTGCAGGTTGCCACAGCCATCGCTACCATGACGACGATGGCTGGCGTAATCGCGACCGTGACCATCGCCACCACCGGCATGACCGCGACGATGACGACCGTCAATACCGCGGCGACCGCTACTAACGCCGAAGCGGCTACAGCCCCGGCTCGCCGCCGTTCAGGCGGCACCTTAACCTGGTGAAATTTTCGAGGTTCATATCATGCGTCTGACTCTGCCTTCCGTTGCCCTTGGCCTGCTGCTGTGCCAAGGCGCTTTCGCCGGTGATGGTACTGCCGCCATCGGCGGTGGCCTGGGTGGCGTACTGGGTAATGTGGTTGGTCAGCAATTAGGCGGCAAGACCGGCGCAGCCATTGGTGCTGGCGTTGGCGGCGCAGCAGGCAGTGCGGTAGGGGCTCGCAAGGGCAACCGTACCGAAGCGGCGCTGGGCGGCGGCCTGGGCTCGGCGGGCGGCTCATTGCTGGGCGGTGCAGTTGGCGGGCAGACCGGCTCGACCGTAGGCGCAGGCCTGGGTGGCGCCGCCGGGGGCGCCTTGGGCAACCATCTGGGCGACGACGACCGTGGCGGCAAGAAGCACCGCCGGCACCGTCACTGACCAGCCGAGCTGGACGGGGCCGCTGACGCCGATCGGCAGCAGCGGCCTTAAACCCTGCAGTACATCAACACCCCCTTCACCGCAAGCTGGCACACTGACTGCTACTGTCTAACGTGCCCCTGTGTGAAGGAACACCCCCTCCCCATGAACCAAGAGTTGCTTTGGGTGCTTGGCCTGCTGGCCATCGTCATTGTCCTGTTCGTCATCAACCGCCCACGCATGGACGTGGTTGCGCTGATGGTGATCCTTGCCCTGCCGCTGCTGGGCATCCTCAGCGTGGAGCAGGCACTGGCCGGCTTCAGCGACCCCAATGTGGTGCTGATCGCTGCCTTGTTCGTGATCGGCGAGGGCTTGGTCCGCACCGGCATTGCCTACCGCATTGGCGAGTGGATGAGCGAGCGGGCCGGCAACAGCGAGGCGCGCCTGCTGGTGCTGCTGATGGTGGCAGTAGCCGGCCTGGGCTCTATCATGAGTTCCACAGGCGTGGTCGCCATTTTCATCCCGGTGGTGCTGAGCATTGCCGCGCGCCTGCAGCTCTCGCCCAGCCGCCTGATGATGCCGCTGGCCTTCGCCGGCCTGATCAGCGGCATGCTCAGCCTGGTCGCCACGCCACCCAACGTAGTGGTGCACAGCGAGCTGGTACGCCATGGCCACGCCGGCTTCAGCTTCTTCAGTTTCACCCCCTTCGGCCTGGTGGTGCTGGTGCTGGGTGTCGGCTACATGCTGCTGACCCGCAACTGGCTCAATGGCGAAGTGCGCAAGGACGGCCGCGTGGAAAGCCGCCGCACCCTGCTGGACCTGGTACTGGACTACAAGCTCAACGGGCGAGAGCGGCGCCTGCGTATTCGCCCACACTCACCGCTGATCGGCCATACCCTTGGCGAACTGGAACTGCGTACGCGGCATGGCGCCAACGTGATCGGTATCGAGCGCCAGCACAAGTTCACCACCCGGGTCATCACCGCCGATTCCAACACGGTGCTGCACCAGGGCGACGTGCTGCTGCTCGACCTGTTCGCCAACCATGACAACCTGCGTAGCCTGTGCCAGACCATGCAACTGGAGCCCCTGCACTTCAAGGCGGCT
The DNA here is from genome assembly GCF_003205245.1 of Pseudomonas sp. MB-090624. Classification (NCBI taxonomy): domain Bacteria; kingdom Pseudomonadati; phylum Pseudomonadota; class Gammaproteobacteria; order Pseudomonadales; family Pseudomonadaceae; genus Pseudomonas; species Pseudomonas sp. MB-090624. The sequence continues at coordinate 91,416 of NZ_QJRK01000011.1, forward strand.
TATTTCATCGACCAATCCCAGGAACTGGGCATGGCCGAGGTGTCGCTGCCGCCTGGCTCGCAGCTGATCGGTAAAAGCATCCTTGAACTGGCGTTCCGTACCCGCTATGACCTCAACGTGGTCGGCCTGCGCCGCGAGCAAGCGGCGATTGAAGACCAGTTGGTAGAAGAAAAGCTGCGCCTTGGCGACACCCTGCTGGTGGTCGGCCCGTGGAAGGCTGTGCGCCTGCTGCAGGGCAAACCCAAGGACTTCCTGGTACTGAGCCTGCCTGCAGAGATCGACCAGGTAGCACCAGCCCGCACTCGCGCACCGCAGGCGTTGCTGAGCCTGGCAGTCATGGTGGGGCTGATGGTCAGCGGCGTGGTACCTAATGTCATCGCCGCGCTGATCGGCTGCCTGCTGATGGGCGCAGGCCGTTGCATCGACATGAACAGCGCCTACCGCGCCATCCACTGGCAAAGCCTGGTGCTGATCGTGGGCATGCTGCCATTTGCCCAGGCACTGCAGAAAACCGGCGGCATCGACCTGGCCGTGGGCGGCCTGGTCAGCGTGCTGGGCGGAGCCGGCCCCAGTGCCATTCTGGCCTGCCTGTTTGCGGTTACCGCGGTGATCGGCCTGTTCATCTCCAACACCGCCACGGCCGTGCTGATGGCACCCGTTGCGGTCAGCACGGCGGCGCAGTTGGGCATGTCGCCCTACCCGTTTGCCATGACCGTGGCGCTGGCTGCATCGGCGGCGTTCATGACGCCGGTGTCTTCGCCGGTCAACACCTTGGTGCTGGGCCCGGGCCAATACCGCTTCGCCGATTTCGTCAAGATCGGTGTGCCGTTCACCGTGCTGGTGATGCTGGTCACCGTGCTGATGGTGCCGTGGTTCTTCGGCCTGCAGTAAAAACGCCAAGCATTAGCGGCAATTTGGCATTATTACGACCGGCCGCGGCAGATTGACATCAACTGCCATGACGAAACACACTGCCGAGCAAAGTCCCAGGTGCTACAAGGCGTTGTCCTGGATTTCGTCTCCGCTTGCCGGTCGAGCCCATGGTTTTCCCAGCCCCATCGCGCCTGTTGCCTTACGTTGCTCTGATATGCCTGACCTTCGGCCTTACCTTGGGCGGCATTCTTGCGCGCCCGATCGAGTCCCTGTCATTGTTCTGGCCTGTGAATGCGGTACTGGCCGGCGTGTTGCTGCGGCACCCGCGCCAAGCCACGCTGGCCGGCTTCAGCCTGGTGTGGCTGGCCATGGTCGGCGCCGACCTGCTGTGCGGAAGCGCCTGGCTGCCCGCACTGTGGTTCAACCTGTGCAACCTGGGTCTCGTGGTCACTCTCTGGCTGCTGCTATCGCGCCTGCCCCGTGTGCACCGGCGCTTGCGCACCCCCCAGGGTGTACTCAGCGTGTTCGCCGCCTGTGCCGCCGGCGCCGTGGTCGCGGCCAGCATGGCAGCAGCCATGGCCGCGCCCTGGTTTGAACAGTCCCTTGGCGCCACCTGGCGGGCGTGGTTCAGCGAACAGTTCTCGACCAGCGTGCTGATCCTGCCCGTGCTGCTCACTGCACCCTCGATGCGAGCCCTTATACGCGGTGGCGCGCAGCCTGTACGGCTGGCACCGCTGCTGGGGCTGCTGGCCTCACTGGCGTTCAGCATTGCCTTCGGCGGCCCTGGCGCCATCGCCTTCCCCATCGCCGCACTGCTGTGGTGTGCCTGGACCTACTCGCCGTTTCTGGTGTCGCTGCTGGCGCTTACCGCTGGGAGTACGCTGATCGTGGCCGTGGCACAAAACCTCATGCATTTCAGCGTGCCGCAAAGTGCGCCGGGGGTGACGACACTGTTGTCCGCGCGCCTGGGCATTGCCATGCTGGTGCTCGGGCCGCTGGTGGTGGCCTGCGTCAGCCAGGCCAACCGCAGCCTCATGGCCCGCCTGGCCCACCAGGCCACCATCGACCACCTCACCGGCGCGCTCTCCCGCAGCGCCTTCACCCGCCGCGCGAACGCGCTGCTGGACAGCCGGCAGCAGGCCCAGGCACTGCCACTGACCCTGATGATGCTGGACATCGACCATTTCAAGTCGATCAACGACGCCCATGGCCATGCCGTGGGCGACCAGGTGTTGCGCCAGTTCGCCGGCGCCCTGCAAGACCAGTTGCACAACAATGAACTGTTTGCCCGCCTGGGCGGCGAGGAGTTCGTCGTGGTGATGCCAGGCCTTGCGCCCGAGCGGGCCACGTTCGCCGCCGAACGGCTGCGCCGTGCCGTGCAGGACCTGCACGTGGTCCAGGGCGACAAATGCCTGCAAATTACGGTCAGCATTGGCGTGGCCGGCTGCGAAGCGCACATGCCGTCACCCAGCCTGGACCTGCTGCTGGCCAGCGCCGACCAGGCGCTGTACCGGGCCAAGGCCCACGGCCGCAACTGTGTGGAGCATGCCGACCCGCAGCGCCAGGTGGTGTGAGTCAGCCGACGAACACATCCCACGACAGCTTGGCGACCAGCACGCACAACAGCACCAGGAACAGCCCGCGAACGAAGCCCGCGCCCTTGCGCACGGCCAGCCAGGTGCCAGTCAACGCGCCAAGGATATTGCACAGGGCCATGGGCAGGGCAATGGCGTACAGCACGTTGCCCGACGGCACGAAAAACACCAGCGCCGCCAGGTTGGTGGCAATGTTCACGACTTTGGCCGAGGCCGATGCGTGCAGGAAATCCAGGGCGAAGAAGCGGATGAACAGGAAGATCAGGAAGCTGCCGGTGCCAGGGCCGAACAGGCCATCGTAGAAACCGATCGCCCCACCGATCAGCACTGCCAGGCATTGCTCCTTGCGGCCGATCAGGGCCGGTTTGTGCAGGGTGCCGAAGTCTTTCTTGCAGAACGTGTACACCGCCATCAGCACGATCAGCACCAACACCGCCGGGCGCATTACCCCCGGTGGCAGCAGCGACACCGTGGCAGCACCGGCGAACGACATGACAAAGGCGCTGACCGCCGCGGGCACGATCAAGCCCCAGTCCAACGTGACCTTGCGGATGAACGAACGCGCTGCGAAGGCCGTGCCACACACCGAAGCCAGCTTGTTGCTGCCTAGCAATGCCGCCGGTTGCGCGGTGGGTAGCACGTTGAACAACGCGGGAATCTGGATCAAGCCGCCGCCGCCCACGGCCGCATCGATCAGGCCGGCGGCAAAGGCGAATACAGAAAGTACAGCGATATCCATCATGACGCGGTTCCAGGCAGTGGGTACAGGTGCAAGGCTAACCAAAAGGGCGTGGCTGTGTTGAAATGCCATATTGCGAAAACTGCAACAAGGAGCAGCGCATGGCATTGGACATGCTGCGGGAAATTCAGGCGTTCGTCAGCGTCGCGCACAAGCGCAGTTTTGTCGCCGCGGCCCGGGCGTTAGGGCGTTCGCACAGCGCGGTTACACGCGCGGTGCAAACCCTGGAAGACAACGCCGGGAGCAAGTTGCTGAACCGCAACGCCAATGCGGTCACCCTGACCGCAGCGGGCGAACGCTTGCTGCCGCACGCCGAGCGCTTGCTGGATGTGCAACGTGATGCAGCCGACGAACTGGCTGCGCTCAGCGGGAACGCACAAGGCTGGATCCGCTTCGCCGTGCCGCAACTGTTGGCCGAACACCTGTTGCCCCAGGTGCTCGCGGATTTTTCCCGTCGCCACCCCCAAGTCACGCTGGATGTGCAGTACAGCGACGAAGCGCTCGACCCACTGCTGGGCAAGTTGGATTTCGCAGTACGCGGCGCCTTCCCGCAGTCCAGCGAACTGATCGGCTACCCGCTTTGGCCCTACCAGCGGCACTTGTATGCGAGCCCGGCGTACCTGGCCTTGGCCGGTACGCCGGCGCATCCCGAACAGCTGGAAGGCCACTCGCTTATCCTGCATACCGCACCGCGCATCCTCAAAGCCTGGCACTTTTGCCGCGATGGCCAGATCACCAGCGTGCGGCCCAGGCCGCGGTTGCGCCTGGCCTCGGGTACTGCGGTGTACCACGGCGCCCTGGCGGGTGCCGGTATCGCGCGCCTGGCAGCCTGGGTAGGCGAGGCGCAGGTCAAGGCCGGGCGCCTGGTGCGGGTATGCGCGCCATACCGCCTGACCTCCAGCACTGGCCAGGACCCGCAGATGCACGCGGTATACCCGGCTGGCGAGCTGCCCGCCCGGGTGCGCGACTTGCTGATAGCGCTGCGCCAGGCCGGCCGGGCGCCATGAACAGCCCTTCGAAAAGGCTGTTCAATTTCTGCTCAATTTAACAGAGCCCGCCACCGGCATGGCTTACAGCACTTTATCCACAGACCTACCCACGTTTTTTGTGGACAGATTTCCCAACGCAAAGAATGACTTATCCCACACCCAGCAATGCCGCATTGGCCAGCTTTACCAGCTCGATCCACTCTGACGTGCTGATATCCCCAGCCTGCTCCAGCGCTTGTGCATTGCGCAGCGCCTGCTCGTAACCCTGCTCATCCAACGTGCCCTCGGCGAGGAAACGGCTACGCCACTCCAGCGCGGCGCAGGCGCCTTTCTTGCATTCCATTAATGTGTCGACTCCCAGCGGAAAAGGCCGACCCGAATGAGCGGCGGCGGGAGACTACACGAGGTATTAATGCTTGAAAATGCCATGCAGCGACCGCTGGTCCAGCGATGCTGACGAAGGGAATAGTGGCCATTTGCCAGGAAATTGGGCCCGAGCTTGAGGTAGACGGGCCGCGCAGAAAAAACCGATCACCCTCAGCTTGGCGGAATGGTGCCAAGTAGACCGATCAGAATAGTGAGTAGCAGAAAACCCCCCAGGAACAGCGCCAGCTTGCCCATTGGAACCTCGACAGTTGTGAAGCGGGAATGGGCGTATTGTCGGGCCTGGGCTGATACGGTTACAGATTCAGGTTGGTGCAAAAAAAGCGTATCAGATGCAGCGCACGACACGTGGCAGCGTTGGGGCGCCCCTCAGCCCAATTGCTGAAGCTTCTCTGCCGGTAACCAGCCCAGCTCGCCGTTGCCATGGCGCCGACACCACAGCCACCCATTGAGCGGCCGCACCATCTGCACCAGTTGCCCCGGGTCGGCGTCCAGTTCGTGCGCACAGTAATGATCGAGCGCCCGCCCCTGGCAAACGCTGAGCCGTTCAATCAGCTGCGCGGGCACCCAGCCGGGCTCCTGGCCGGTGCAACTGCACAAATACCAGTCCTGCCAGCCAGGCTCGCCTTCATAGCGCGGGCCAATCTCCAGCAAAGTGCCTTTGGCAAAGCGGATAGGCCGCGGGTACTCACTGCGGTGGGATTCGATCACGACGTAGTGCATGGGCCTCTCCTTGGCCGGAAAACCTTCGCGCCAGGCTCAGGCGGCAGATACCGCCCGTCATCGGCGCATGTATGGGGCGACAACGGCAATGATACATACCAAATGCCACGGTGTTTCCTGCGGCATGCAGAGCATTGTGACAGCCCCTGTTTTGCAGAAGTTGCACCGGCCCGGGGTAGGTCCCGCGCAGGTCGCTGAAGGCCCGGCACCTGCTGGCTGTGCAAGGTAAGTGCAACATAACATTTCCAAAGCTGATCGAGCCCTGCGCAGTGGGCCTGCCGAGGGAGAACCGGCCCAACCCAGCGGATACCGGATGCCAGACGGCACGTGGCGACATATACAGAAATGCATCTTGTAGGAAAATTTACCGCTCAATGTAGGAAATACCGCGAACACCAGATTTTCCTGTATGAAACATCAGTTTCTAGAGGTAATTCGAGCTGCTACGGTCCATGTTTCCTACAACGGCACGGAAGCCCACAGTGTGAGAAGCCCATGGACCCTTTCAACGCTTCAGCCCTGAAACTGCAGAAAAACCTGCTGAACCTGCGCATTGAGCGGGACCGCCTGAGAAGTGCGGGCAAACACCAGGAAGCTGATCAACTTGCCCAGTCTATCGCGCAACTGGAGGCGGCTCTGCAGCAGTTGCCAGATGACCTCAAACCAAACACCTTGCAGTAAGAATACCCACGCGGTGCCCCCAGCCGGTGAAGCCTGCCGGGCTGAAAAGCGCGGCCTGGGGGCCCGCACAACGATCCCCTGCGGCCGGCTGACGCTGCCCCGCATCCACAATTCCACTGGCCTTGATCCTATTAATTAATTGGAGGCAAGCGCTCATCCGCCTTACCGTGGCAAGCCACCAAGCCCCAGTAGAAAAGGCCAGTTCCATGAACGACCGTGAGTTCATCAATGCCATCGATGCCGATGGCCTGCCCCTGCACATTGCCGTCAGCAACGGCCGCATCAGCCACATTGGCGCGCAGCGCGCCGGCACCCCGGCCCGCGAAACGATCGACCTGGAAGGCTTGCTGGTATTGCCGGGTTTCGTTGATGGCCACATTCACCTGGACAAGAGCTTCGTGGGTGATCGCTGGCGCCCGCACCAACCTGTCGCCAGCCTGCGCGAGCGCCTGGCCGTGGAAAAACGTGAGCTGGCAAGCGCACCGCCCATCATCGAGCGCGCCGACGCGCTGATGCGTCAGGCAGCTGCGTACGGCACCTTGGCCATGCGTTGCCATGTGGACGTGGACGCCACCACGGGCCTGAGTCACCTGCACGCCATGCTCGAAGCCCGAGACAACTGGAAACACCTGCTCGACATCGAGCTGGTGGCCTTCCCCCAGGCCGGCGTGGTCACCAGCCCTGGCACCGCCCAGGTCATGGAGGCCGCTATCGGCGAAGGGGCTCAGGTGGTTGGCGGCATCGACCCCACCACCTTGGACGGCGACGCTGACGCCCAGCTGGATATCGTCTTCGGCATCGCTGAGCGGCATGGCGTTAAAGTCGATATCCACCTGCATGAACCCGGCGATATCTGCATCGCCCAACTTCAGCGCATTGCCGCGCGCACCCAGGCCCTGGGCATGCAAGGCCTGGTTGCGGTCAGCCACGCCTACGGCCTGGGCGACGTCACCGACGCGGTGGTCGACCACACCGCCGAAGCGTTGGCGGGCGCAGGTATCTCGATCATGACCAATGCCCCGGGCGACCGTGCCTTTCCGCCGGTGCTGCGCTTGCGCGCCGGGGGTGTGCAGGTGTTCACCGGCAACGACAACATCCAGGATGCCTGGTGGCCGTATGGCAATGGCGACATGCTGCAGCGGGCGATGCTGGTCGGTTACCGCTCGGGGTTCAACACCGACGAAGAGCTGCGGGTGGCGCTGCAGATGGCGACCGAGGCCAGTGCTGCGGTCATGGGCAAGCAGGATTACGGCCTGCACCTGGGTAACGAGGCCAGCTTCGTGTTGTTGAGGGCGCCCAATGCGGCGGCCGCGGTGGCGGCTGCCATTCATGAACGGGTGATCGTCCGCCACGGCGCGTTCTGGGGCGGGCCTGCACAGGTGCACCTGCAGGCTGGCCAGTTCGCTGCCGAACTGCGGCGCTGACAACAGCCCTGGCCGGCTTCGGCACTCAAGCGGCAGCCGCCCGTTTGCCCTCTTCGCTGGTCTCGAACTGCCCGACCAGCTTCTGCAACTTGCCGGCATCCACCCGCACCTTCTGCGCACTGCTCTGCAACACCACCGCAGTCTGGCGCATCTCGTGGGAAGACTGGTTGACCTGCTCGATGGTCTTGCCATATTCCAGGCTGCGCCGGTTGAGCTGCTGGATGATCGCGAACATACCCTCCACCGCCTGGTGCAGTTGCACGTTTTCGGACGAGGCGTCCTCGGCCAGGCGCAGGCTGCTGTCCACGTCCTGCACGCCCCGCTCCATGAAACTCACGGCCTGACGGGTCTCACCCTGCAGGCTCTCGACCATGGTGCGTATGTCATCGGCAGCCCGCGCCGTTCGCGCCGCCAGGCTGCGCACCTCGTCGGCCACCACGGCAAAACCACGGCCGTGCTCGCCAGCGCGCGCCGCCTCGATCGCAGCATTGAGCGCCAACAGGTTGGTCTGGTTGGTAATGTCACTGATCAACCCGGTGATGTTGTCGATCTCGACCATGCGGCTGTCAAGGCGTTGCACACTGGAGGACGAGCGCGCCACCACGTCGCGGATCGACTGCGTACCGGCCTGCACCGCCTGGAACTGCTCCCGGGCGCGGGTGACCACTTCGTCCATGGCCTGCTTCATCTGCTCGGCGCTGACCGAGGCCTGCTGCAATTCGCCCAACTGCTCTTCCATGATGATCATCATCTGATGCACGGCCTCGGCCACGTCAGCCGAAGTGACGCTGGCATCCTGGCTACGGCCCAGCATCATCTGGTTGGTGACGCCCACCGTGTGGCTGGCCTTGACCACCTGCCCTATCACTGCATCCAGGCGGTCGATGAAGCTGTTGATCCAGCGGGCCATGTCGCCGCTTTCATCGTTACCCACCGTGTGGGTATCCAGCCGCTGGCGCAGGTTGCCCTCACCCTCGGCGATGGTCCGCAGCACATTGCTCATGCCATTGAGGCGCGCCGCCACACGGCGCGGCCCGAGCATGCCGAACAGCACCGCGGCGGCGAGCATGGCCAAGGCTTCGACCACCTCGTTCAGGCCCTGCGGCAGGCCCGCGTAGTGCTGCACCAGGTAGTTGCAACCGAACAGGCCGACCATCGTCGCAAGGTAGGGCTTCATCAAGCCATAACTGAGCGAGCGGCGCCGGTACACTTCCTCGAGGTCTGCCTCGCACATCATTCCCCAGCGGTCCGGCGAGCCCGGCAGCTGGAAGGTCACGCCCTTGCCCACCACTGGCACATGGCGGTAGTCGGAATACCCGGGGTAGGTAACGAACACATTGGCGCCGCAACGGATGGTTTCGCGTACCCCCGGGTGCAGCTCGCGGGTGGATGGGTCGGTGAAACGCAGCTCCAGCTCGGTATGGCGCTGCACCTGCACGGTGCCCCACGCGGTGTGAACGCCGTTTTTCAGGTTCTCGCCGTGGGTGAAGGTGGCATCCTCGAAACGCGAGCGCGACAACGCCGTACCCGGCTGGATCGTCGGGTCGAAGCGCGACTGCGCCATGAACAGGTAGTTGTCACCCGATTCGGCGTAAATATGCCCGGCCTCGCGCTGGATCAGATCGCCCAGCACATCGTTGGGTACGCGACCACAGAGGCAACCCACGACGTTGCCGGTAACCTTCACAGGCTGGTAGAACATCAGGGTTACCTCATCGTGAAAGCTCGAAGAGGACGGGCCGATGCTCAAGGTCAGCGGGTCGCAATAGGGGCCGTGCAAAAATGGCGCCTTCAGCCCCTGCGCCAGCGCACGGGTGTGCTCGATGGGCGCTGTTGCCCGTTGCGGCCAGGTCGAGGCAAGCACCTTGCCAGTGGGGTCGACGACGAACAGCTCGGAGAAGTCCTCGGCCTGGGCCAGCTTGTCCTGCAATTGCGCGCTGCACAGCCGGTCGAAGCCGGGGGCCAGTTGCTCGGCCAGCTCGGCCAGGTGCTCCCATTGTTCGTGCGCCCACTCCTGCAGCAAACGGACGCGGGTCTGGGCAATGGCCTCGAAGGTTTGCTCGATTTGCGGATAATTTGCCCGGTTCAAGTGACATGCCCAGCCCATGCTGAACTTGCCGGTTCTGCCAAACCAGGGCAGCCAGCCCTTCTCTTGGGATGACAACTGCATAGAAGCACTGGAAAGCGACATTATCTTCACCATAAGCGACATCGAATGGCAATTTGATAGCAAGTCGCAGGCCAATAGAGGCATCGGGGTAGAATCACGGTTTACCACCGCATCCCGCCCGCTTAGGGTGCAAAAACACGCCAGTCTGGTGGCGGATTGCACCATGCAGGGGCAAAGGGAGGCGCCAAGCCCCTGAGCGCACGCGACTGCACCGCCGTTCGGGGTGCTCGCAGATCGCACAACAGTTCGATAATCGCACGAATTCCGCCAAACCCCCTCTACTGTAGCCCTGTCTTGCGGCACGCTATGGCCAAAGTCAGCAAGCAATTGCACATGCTGACAGGCCAATCGCTTTACAGGCGCCGGCCAGCCCGACAACTCCAACTCCAGGAACAACCAGGAGCTCGCCTTGATCAATAAAACGTACGAGTCCATCGCCAGCGCGGTGGAAGGGATCACCGACGGATCGACCATCATGGTCGGTGGCTTCGGCACTGCCGGCATGCCGTCCGAGCTCATCGATGGCCTGATCGCCACCGGCGCCCGCGACCTCACCATCATCAGCAACAACGCCGGTAACGGCGAGATCGGCCTGGCAGCCTTGCTGATGGCCGGCTGCGTGCGCAAGGTGATCTGCTCGTTCCCGCGCCAGTCCGACTCGTACGTGTTCGACGAACTGTACCGCGCCGGCAAGATCGAACTGGAGGTGGTACCCCAGGGCAACCTGGCCGAGCGTATCCGCGCAGCGGGCTCGGGCATTGGTGCGTTCTTCTCGCCGACCGGCTACGGCACGCTGCTGGCCGAAGGCAAGGAAACCCGTGAAATCGACGGCCGCATGTACGTGCTGGAAATGCCGCTGCACGCCGACTTTGCGCTGATCAAGGCGCACAAAGGCGACCGTTGGGGCAACCTGGTCTACCGCAAGGCGGCGCGCAACTTTGGCCCGATCATGGCCATGGCCGCCAAGACGGCCATCGCCCAGGTCGACCAGGTTGTCGAACTGGGTGAACTGGACCCGGAACACATCATCACCCCGGGTATCTTCGTCCAGCGCGTCGTCGCCGTCACCGGCACCAGCGCTGCTTCGCTTGCCACCGCTGAATGAGGCCTGCCATGACCATCACCAAAAAGCTCTCCCGTACCGAGATGGCCCAGCGCGTGGCCGCAGACATTCAGGAAGGTGCCTACGTAAACCTCGGCATCGGCGCACCGACCCTGGTGGCCAATTACCTGGGTGACAAGGAAGTATTCCTGCACAGCGAAAACGGCCTGCTGGGCATGGGCCCTAGCCCGGCCCCGGGCGAAGAAGACGATGACCTGATCAATGCCGGCAAGCAGCACGTGACGCTGTTGACCGGTGGCGCTTTCTTCCACCATGCCGACTCGTTCTCGATGATGCGCGGTGGCCACCTGGACATCGCGGTACTGGGTGCCTTCCAGGTTTCGGTCAAGGGCGACCTGGCCAACTGGCACACCGGCGCCGAGGGTTCGATCCCGGCGGTGGGCGGCGCGATGGACCTGGCCACCGGCGCGCGCCAGGTGTTCGTGATGATGGACCACCTGACCAAGACAGGCGAAAGCAAGCTGGTGCCTGAATGCACCTACCCGCTGACTGGTATTGGTTGCGTCAGCCGTATCTACACCGACCTGGCAGTGCTGGAAGTTACGGCTGATGGGTTGAAAGTGATCGAAATATGCGCAGACATCGACTTCGATGAACTGCAGAAACTCAGCGGTGTGCCACTGATCCAGTGATCGAGCGCAGGCGCCCGCTGTACAGGCAGCCTCGCGGCAAATGATCGATAACCGTATTCGGGTTCATCTGAATGCGGTTATTCGGTAGACTAGCGCCCGGGTGTCTGCTGCATGGTGCAGTGAGGCAGGTTAAAGAACAGCGCAGGTCGGGCCGCCATGCGGGAGTACTTGCGCCTATGCCTAAAACAGATTTGCCTCGCGCCCAGAAACTGGCCGAGCGCGCCTTCGCCAGCCTTCAACGCTTTTTGCACATCGAAGCAGTCAGTGGCATCGTGCTGTTGGTTGCCGCTATCGCCGCCCTTGTCTGGGCAAATTCCCCTGCCGCCGACAGTTATGAAGCCCTGTGGCACGCCCCGATAACGTTCGGCGTGGGCTCGCACGTGTATGCGCAGTCGCTGCATTTCTGGGTCAATGATGGGCTGATGACCATCTTTTTCCTGGTGGTGGGCATGGAGATCCGCCGCGAAATCCACGAGGGTGCCCTGGCCAGCCTGCGCCAGGCCATGCTGCCCATGGCCGCTGCGGTCGGCGGCGTAGCCGCACCGGCGCTTCTCTACCTCGGTATCGTTCATTCGCCAGCCGACCAACAGGGTTGGGCAGTGCCAACGGCCACCGATATCGCTTTTGCGGTAGGCGTCTTGGCCCTGCTGGGCAAGTCGATTCCGTCCAACGTACGTGTGTTTCTGCTTGCCCTGGCGATCATCGATGACATTATCGCTGTGCTGATCATCGCGGTCTTCTACTCGGGCGGCCTCGACTACAGCGGTTTCGGCGTCGCGGCGATCGGCCTGCTGATGGTAATCGCGCTGCAGAAGATTGGTGTGGGATCGGCCTACGCCTATATCGTGCCCGGTGCGATCGTTTGGCTAGGCATCCTGTTGACCGGTGCCCACCCGACCCTCGCCGGCGTTGTGCTCGGGCTGATGACCCCGGTAGCCGCCATGCCGATGCGTGAGCGCCCTCTGGACGCCATTAGCCGCTTCACCAACGAGTTGCTGGGCCGCGCCAAAGCGCCAGAGCGCGATGCCAGTGAACTCATCGACCCACTGAAACGCCTGCGCCTGGCCCAGCGCGAACTGCTGCCGCCGGTGGTGCGGATGCAAGGCACGCTGCACCCTTGGGTAGCCTACGGCATCATGCCAGTGTTTGCCCTGGCCAATGCCGGGGTCAGCCTGGCTGGGGTCGACCTGTCTGCGGCGGGCCCACAATGGGTCATGATCGCCGTGGTAGTCGCCCTGGTCGCAGGCAAGCCCTTGGGCATCATCAGCGTCAGCTGGTTGATGGTACGCCTGGGCTGGTGCGCGCTTCCCGCCGGGGTGAACTGGCGCAGCATCACGCTGGTGGGCCTGTTGGCCGGTATCGGTTTCACCATGTCGATCTTCATCGCCAACCTGGCGTTCGTCGACCCCGGCTCACTGGGGGCAGCCAAACTTGGCGTGCTATCGGCATCGGTGATCGCGGCTGTGTTGGGGCTGACCTGGGGCGTATGTAGCGTGCGCCGTGCAGCCCCTGCAGGCAACCTGGGTTCGTCAACCTAGCAGCGCCTGCACCGGGCCGCTTTGCCGGGCTGGCCGGGGCTGAAATGCCCTGGCCAGCCCGGCGGCCCTTTGCAATCTACAGGAGCAGCCGGCGCCGCCGATGCTGGCATGAGCATGAGGCAAAAAACCATCGCCCACAAAAAAGCCCCATTTTCAGGGGCTTTGATGAAGAATATGGCGGAAGCGTAGAGATTCGAACGGTTATATCTGGTTCAACCTATTACCCTTTCCTTGGACGACATGATGACCTCACCCACCTCAGCTGTCAACACCAAATAATTCGCGGCCTCCAACGAAACCCCATTTCTGAAGCCTTGCCGTCTCACAAGATGCAATTCGTTGCACCTTAGCAGTTGCGCCTTATTTCAAGGCCCGCAGCGCTTGAAGCCCTGTCATGACGCTTGCCTATTGACCCTTGTGGACGTCCCTACCACAGGCTCAATTTCCATTGTCGCCCAATCATTTTCACCACTGTAGAAATGACTCAGCCGGCTCCGCCGGCCGCGCCATGCCCAACGATGACTCTCGAAGGGAGCACCAACGTGTAGTGCCAACCTTTTGGAAAGCCAGGTGTCAATTTTCACCAATTTCCAGCTGCCTATCCACGTGGCACCTTTCTTCTTCGCCCCTATACCAAGCACCTAACGTGAAGCTAGATCAAGCCGGGAATAGGAAGTCCCGCTATTTCTTGAAGAATTGACGGCAGCGCAAATGTCACCAATGCGCCGAGCATCCCAAGGGAAATGTCAAACCAAAAACTCAACATCACGATTATTAAGAGTACATTTATAGCGTACTCTTAATATATCTGACCGATCACGAAAAATTCCTAAACCTCTTGACGCGCCCACCATGAAGCCATTTTAATGGAGCCCTCACCTTGGAGGCATTTAATGAAATACGACAATACAGAAACCTCATATTCTCACCACCTCCATCAGCTGACCGACCACAAATCGAGACAGGCCGTGGCAAAAGCATATGCACTCGAACTCTCTAGCCTTTCGGCAGAAGAGATTAAAAAAATCATGAGACACCAAAGCTATGAAATCCCCAAAATTTATCTAAAGGGTTTTGCCACCAAAAAATAAGAAAAACCACCTCTACCGTACTCCCCTAACGGTAGTTCTGAGCGAATTTTTATCGCCAAAATACGGTTAGTAACTTTCCAGACAGACACGACCCCAGTGTTGAAGCACGAAAAGCTTTGAGTGTCTCGGTCTCAGAAGAATTGCCATCACGAGAAACCTGTGTGGCGCAAACTTATATGCCGGATAGTTTTTCTCATACCACTCACTCCTACAGACTCCACCGCTCGCATCGACGACTTCTACCATTACCCCTGTCCTCGTAAATCTGAAAGCAATCAAAGTCTGCAGATAGCGTTACCACTGCTTCGATTGCACTGCGCAAATCAGACCCTACCAGTTGATCTTCATGTCTAAATACGATGGTAGGAGGCAAGTTCCCACCCGACCTTGCAACCACGTAACCCCAGTCTGTCCAGCGATGCTGAAACCAGGCAGGATTGGAACTGTCCGAGTCAATCTTCCGAGCGAAATCGCGTATCTGCTCGACCAGCCCTACTAGGCTCTCAAAGTTTGGCTGTCGATTGTTGAATCGGGTGACTTGGTTGGTCTGTTCGAAAAAGTCTGTACCCAGTGAAGGTGTGATTGGGTATCGCGCGTCGTTAACGACACTTCTAGACAGATCTTTCAATTGCTTTAACTGATCAGGCTCAAGGTTTATATCCAGCCGCTCGGCCATGCACTCGTAGTCATGTCCGAGTTTGCGAACTACACGCTCAACCAGGTCTTCTGGACAGTGTGAATAAAGTTTGACCACCCCGCCCTTCAAGAACATTTCAACCGCATAGCCAAGCAGCAACATTGATGACCGAGCCAGAGCGGAGTCCTTGATAAATACCTCAGAAGACCTAGGGCTCTGATCAGCAATAATCTTAATAACTTCTTCTTTATTCAATAACCACTGTTGCCTCAGTGCCTTTGCCGCCACCAAAAGACCGTCACCTTCTTTTTTCCAGTTTGCAGCCTTAAAAATCCCCTTGCTTTTCGAGCTCACAACCGCTTCTCGGTTACTCATAAAATCCTCCTGACATTCAACGCTCCACATCATTGCAAAAAATTTCGCCTTGAGACACTTGAAATTCTTGAGCCCGCCACCACCTCACTACACAAGGACGCATTATATTATTCGGAGTTTAGATGACCATCGAACGCTGCAAGCACAATTTGTTGCTGACCCTTGCTTCTCAGGATAATCGAGTCATTGCTCTGACAGGCAAATGGGGCACAGGCAAGACGCACCTTTGGCAGCAGGTTCGTGACACCTCGGTAGACGAGACGATAAAAAAAGCAGCTGCCATCTCACTTTTTGGGGTGAGTTCAGTTAATGACCTGAAGACGAAGGTTGCTTACGCCCTAATGCCGAGACTTGTTGACAAGGGTGTCGCTACTCAAATTACTGAAGCTTTCGAAGGGCTCACTAAGCTAGCTAAGGGACTACATCGTAGCTTTAACGCGATGGACAACCTCCCCCTTGTCATTCTACCCACTCTCCTTAAGAACAAATTCCTTGTTATCGATGACATTGAGCGCAAGCACGACAAGCTGCACATTGACGAAATTCTCGGTTTCATTGATGAGTGCGTCCAAGTTCACAAATGTCGGGTACTGCTCGTGCTCAACGATGATAAGCTGACGGATAAGAAAATCTGGGAGCAGTTCCGAGAAAAGGTAATCGATCAGGAGCTACGGCTCGACACATCTCCGGCAGAAGCGTTCGGCATAGCCAAAGGCATCATCAAAACCGAATGGGAGGAAGCACTGGAGAAGGCCACAGTCACCTGCGGCGTCACCAACATTCGAATCCTTTGCAAAATCATCCGCGTCGCCAATCGACTGCTCGAGGGGCACGGCCCCCTTCCAGCCGAGGTTATCGAGAAAGTTATCCCCTCAGTAGTTCTACTGAGCACTATTCATTTTAAATCGCTTCCGGATGGCCCTACATTCGAGTACCTACTTGATTATAACGGTACGGTATCGGCAACCCTCAGAGCCATCCGAGCGCGGCAAGGCGATCAAGATGAAAGCGAAGATGATGCTCAGCATGCACAGTGGGACTCACTGCTGAGCGACTTGGGTATCTACAGCTGTGGTGAGTTCGAAAAACTGGTCGTTGAGGTTCTTCGTACTGGGCTATTGGATACACAGGCAGTCCAAGATCTGGTCGAGCGCTACCGACACGACAGCAGGCTGCTGATTTCAGGCAAGGGCGTCGCGCAGTTCATTCAGCATTACAACTGGTATCCCGAGCTCACTACAGAGCAACTGGTAGCTGAGCTACGCAGCTTGGTTCCAGGCGCAGAATTTATCGAGCCACCGACTCTCAGCTACCTCATGGATCTGTCAGAGGAGCTTACAGGCGGCCCGGAATTGAGCGAAGAATTTTTATCTTCCTGGTCGACAGCTCTAGACGCCGCCCATCCCGACGGGCTAGTACCTCCACAGTGGCCATCCACTCGGCCGATTCGCCCTGAGGTGGAAGCTGTGTTGAACGCCGCATATGCGCGCCTGTCCTCCACAACAACCCTTGCCGAGGCATGCTCTCACATCCGCAAGACCCAAGGGTGGGGCGACGCTGAGGAGCATCTGCTCAAGCACATCAAGGCAACTGAGTACCAAGCTGAGATTTCTAAGGCCAACGGTCGTAACCTTGAAATGATCTTCAATCAAAGCATGCAGTTCGTGCTTCACAAGGCTGCATACCAGGACTTTGGCGATGTGGGTGATCGCTTTGTTAAGGCATGCCGAAGCATTTTGAGAGCCGAACCCAGCTCCCGGCTTTCTGGAATCATTCGAAAATTTTTCGAGTATCACAACCAGGCCGGGCTTCTTTAAAAGCCACTGAAAGCCCTCGCACCCGAGGCTACCTAATCCGTGGTAACACTCGGGTGCGCCCGGTTACCACACTTGCTTTTTGGCTCTGCAAGCCTGGAAAGTGGTTGAGCTTTGCCAGTAAACGTAACCATAGGGTACCGAGCAGCGCTTCCAGAAAAGCCTATGACCGCTTACTAGCTACCAGCTTCTCTCGAATCAAATTGAACAGCTCCGCCTGGTACACGGCATCGTCCAACGCATCGTGATTGCCAGAGCTTTCAGGACTCACAATTTTTTCGATCTCACTCGACCGAGTCGATTTCCAGGTGCACTGAGCGGTACCGAAGAACATCGACTTGATGTCCAACGCGGCGATGCCAAATGGGTTCTCACCGAGGTACAGGTGGAAGTAGTAATTCACGAAGCTCCAGTCGAAGGATGCATTGAACCCCACGAACACTACGGACTGGTCTGCGCCCTCAAGAGACTCAACCCAAGCCTTGAACTGTGACATCGCCTCAGCGGGTTCCATCCCCTCCTCGCGCAGCTTATCCAAGGACAAACCCGTAACCTCCAGAGCCGCAGGAACGAACTCCTCAGAAATCGGCTTCAGGTAGCAAGAAAACTGCTCCTCAGGGTTGGAGGTGAGGCACGCGCCGATCGACAACATGCTGTACTTGCCCGGGATGGGGCCTGATGCCTCGATATCTACGGAGACGAAAATTTCTTTGTCGGCTTTCATAACTACTCCGTTTGAGCAGCTGCCTGGCTGGCAACCACAGCGTCCATTAGCAGACACCAAAACGCCTGGAATGATCGGAAACGAGGCTCGATGAGGGCAAGAGCAGTTCGCCTCTCCCCCACCGAATCATTGAACCGTGCACACGCCTGGTCGATTACTTATCTTCCATCACTGGAGAAGGACGCATCGAAAGAATGGACTCGGTCAGATCCTTGAAGTCCAGTGGGCGATTCGGAAACGCTTTCGCCATTGCCATTGGATACAGGCGAGTCCGGATATCAGAGTAAGTCCAAGCAGGCTGACCGTTGCGCTCACCGGTGACAGTTGCCAGGTCGGTCAGTTGTTTGTCCGAAAGCCCCATGCCAGCCAAATCCATGCTGAACAGCTCCTTCCGCTCCGCAGCATCCGGGCGAGTGAACTCTTCAACGATGGCAGCACGACGGCGAAGGGCCGCATCCAGCACGGAAAGCCGGTTGGTGCACAGGATCACCACAATGCGACCGCCATACTTACGCAACTCATCGACACCCTGAATCAAGGTGTTCACTGCCACCTTGTCTTCGTGGTGACTCTGGCTCTGCGATCGGGAGGCCGCAATCGAGTCACCTTCGTCGATGATCAGAATTGCCCGGCGCTTCTTACCTGCAGCCTCAGCAACCTCTGCGAAGGCCTGGGTCAACAACGTGCCCATCTCGCCGACCTTACCGGAACCACGAACGCGGTTGCTCAGCTTGAACAGCACCGAGTCCTCAGCACGCGAATCCCGGACGATACGGTTAGCAATGCACTCCGCTGTTGCGGTTTTGCCGGTACCGACGTCGCCATGGAAGATCACTAGGGGGTACTGATCGGCTACGAGGTTGCAGATCGGCAGCACACTTTTATGATGCTGCTTGCTCCACTCGGACAGCTGACCTTGGTTCAGCAGCAGTTGGAGTTGGTTCTGCACACGCTCATAGCGGCCGGCAAACCCGAGCAACACTTTCTCGCGATCAGTCAGCTGGATATCCGGCAGCTCAATGGCCGAGTCAAAAACGGAGGTAGTGCTCATCGGGTGTAGTCCTTACGTTCCATGCCGTAGCCATTGCTGGAGTATTCACGCCCACCACTCTGGGTCAGCTGAGAGTGAGAAATGTCCGCGTAACTGGTCGACCAACTGCACTTCATTTTGCTGGCCATCTTTTCCTGAGCATTCGCATCGTAGGCGTCAACGGTGCCGAGAACGATCCGCAGTTCAGGGTTCGAGAGTCTTGGCCAGAGGGCATTTCCTGGCCGCTGGTTCGCAAGCGAGCCAGACTCATTGACGTAGAATCGCGCAGCCTTGTACTCGACTCCGTAACTCAACAAGGTGATATCGACATACTCGAGGTAGCCATACTTGGCCAGAACTTCAATGTCGTGCCCCCACTGACGAGCCTCGGCTTCGGTGATCGCGCCGCTGCTGGAAGCGATCATCACGAGGTCGGCCGTGATACGCCGCATGACCGCTTCAATATCAGTCGTGGTGAAGGTGCTGGTTTGGGTGGAAGTAGAACTCATGCTGCGTCCTCCACCTTGAAGCCTTTACCGAACAGCTCTTTCCACACCTCGAAGTCATCCTCCATCGAGGCGAAGTGCGCGGTTTCCCACGATTCCTCGGCCAGCTGAACGATTTCCTTGCGCTCATCCTCGGTGATGCGGCTCGCGACGTTGTTGGTGTCGGATACCGGGTCGATGATCACTGCTGCGTCCTTGAATTGAGGCACCCAGCCGTTCTCAGGAAACTTGATGACCTCCTTGAGCCCGGACTGAACGATGTACAGCAGAAAGTCCCGGAAGCGCTTCTCCAGCGAGCCAGCCTTGCCGTTCACTTCAAGCACGTGGGCCATGATCAGCTCGATGTGGAAGGATTTGAGCGGCACCTCCTTCCAAGTGCGCCAGCGCTTAGCCAGGCGCACCAAGGTGCGGAAGTCCGGATCCTCATCCTTCCGAACCTTCACGAAATTCACCTGACACGGTGCGCAGGTTTCAGTCTTCGAGCCGTCAATCCGGTCGAACTGCCAGCCATAGTTTTCCTTGTTCGGGTTCTCGATGACCGGAACGATATCCACCTCGAGCCCGGTACCGACGAAGGTCACTTTCGCAGCCTTCCGCTGGATTTCGAAGTCTTCAACAGACTTATTGGGGTACAGGTTGACCAGCGCGTCGTAGATTTTTTGGCTCAGGGTCGCGAAGGTCTCTTCATCCACCTTCTGGCCACTGATGTAGAAAACCACGTCCACGTCGGCGGGGTTCTGGGCGTTAGGCCGCAGGATGGTGTGCTTGGCAAAGGAGCCAGCCTTCACCACCTTCTTGATGGTGATCTTGTCCTGCTTCTTCAGGCTGTCCTTCAGCGCTGCGATCAACCGGTCGACCTGGGCGTTGTAGGTCTCCCGCTTCTCCTTCGGCAGGCGCAGCACGTTACTGTCGTAATACTTGATCTGAGTGTTGGTGAGCGGCATGTGCCATCCCCTCCTAGAAATGTTGTGTTAGTCGCAAAGCATCCCTACCAGCAGCTACACCACATGCCGGCGGATGAGATGGCGCGGTAACTCGAGGCAAAGGCCTGGGTCACCCTTACGGCTCACTGCAGTTCAACCCCCTCCCTCGCACCATCCGTCAACCCCTAGGGGATCCAGCAAAGGGAAATTGCGAACCTCAGCTTGCTAGCGTAGAATTACTATACGGGTACTTTTTACGCTAGTCTAGTATTTAGACGCTATTGAGGTTCGATCATGACAAACGAGTCCAAACCCACGGACGACCAACCCACGAGCAAGGGACGGCAAGGAGCACGTTGGGGCCAGGAACGTCGGTTGGAATTCATCGACTATCGACTGCGGTGGGATGGCCAGATCAACCGAAGCAGCCTCACGGACTTCTTTGGCATCTCGGTGCCACAAGCTTCGCTGGACATCACTGAGTATTCGAAGCTCGCAGAGAGCAACTTGGAGTACGACACCAGGGCCAGGGTCTACAAGGCGACCGACACATTCAAAGCGGTTTTCTCGTCCACTTCAGTTGAGCGCTATCTGGATGACCTACTGCGCGTCGCCGTTCAGCCAGGGATCCCCTACGGCAGCTTCCTGGGCTGGCAATCGCCTGTCGCAGCCGTGCCCAAGCTAGGCCGTCGCCTGAACGCAGACATCGTTGGGGTAATTCTCCGGGCGATTCGCGAGAACGAACTTGTCGATGTCTTCTACCAATCCCTGACCGACCCTGAAGGCGGTGAGCGGATGCTGTCGCCTCATGCCTTGGTGCATGACGGTAACCGCTGGCACGTTCGAGCGTACTGCCACAAACGTAAGGCTTTCCGGGATTTCTCTCTGACCCGTATCAGACACTGCAAATATGCGGGGCAAGATCGGGATCGGGCTGATGAAGACTACGCCTGGAACACCATGGTGGATGTAGTTCTCACTCCACACCCAGGCCTTACCCCCGCCCAGCGCAAATTGATCGAGTCCGACTTTCTGATGGAGGACGGTGAGATGCACGTGGAGTGTCGCCGAGCCCTTCTCTTGTACCTCCTGTTCCAGCTCAACCTGAATGAAGACCAAGCCGATCAGAGGCCCGAGGTCATCCAGCTGGCCCTGAAGAATAGGGATGAGATCAATGACCTCATCCAGTATTAACACCTAGAAAATCAGCCAACACTTAACACCTTAGCTACCGGAATTGTCACGATGGCAAACCTTGAAAATGATTTCATTCTGATTGCGGGCAGCATCTCTCCCAAAACGGAGAAGCGATTCGTCGATCGGGCCCACGCCTTCACCCGGGCGCTCACCAAAAGCATCTTGGACGCTAATGGCGGACTTGTTGTGTACCTTGCCGGTGAACCCAAAAATGATGATGGTGACCTGCTGACCTTCGATTGGACGGTAGCTAACGAGGCAAGCGCGCTCGCCTCGAATTACACGCCGGCACGCCAGCTGAAGATCGTCACATCTCTCAAAGCCATGTCGGACAAAATGTCCGAAGAACAGCGGATGTTCATTCGGCGACTGCAGGCTAAGAAGTTCGCTGAGATCATCTATATCGATGATGACCTTGTGACCGGCGGCAACATCGGGGATGAGCAAGTCGATGTGGCCACTGCCATGATTGCCATCGGTGGAGGCCGGGGAGTCTCCGACCGAGCGCACAAAATGCGCAAGAAGCGCCTACCCGTTCTGCCCTTCGATCTGCAGCTCGGAGGCTTCAGCGATGATGGTGCCGGGGCGATCGGCTTGCATAAGGCATTCTTCAGTGACCCACTGTCGATGTTCCCGATCACCGGGGAGCAGGTGAAGGCTGATCTGGAGACATTTACGCTGCAGGAGCCGATCTTCTCCTTGGAAGAGCTAGCAGAGATGACTGTAGGGTTGTTCCAAGCAGAGAGAGAAGCTGAACAGGCCTCCCGTTCTCCTGACGTTCTGATTCTCACAGCCTTGTCTGTAGAACTGGCCGCAGCCAAGCTCGCCTTTGAAATTCAAGATGAGACGCCGCATCGGCGGTCGGCGAATCATATTCACTACTGGACAACGATCCTGGACAGGAACGATGGCCCAGTCACATGCGCAATCGCGTCGCTTGGCTCGGCGGGTAACGTCAATGCCGGTAACATCACAACCCAGCTCGTGTCTGAACTGAGGCCTAAACAGGTGCTGATGATGGGCATCGCTGGCGGCCTGCGAGGGAAGATGACTTTGGGTGAAGCCATCGTATCGGAGCGCGTTGTGTATTACGAAAGCGCTGCCGCGCTGGCAGATGGCGTCCTGGCGGCGCGCCCTGAAATGCAACGGCCTGACATGGCGACGTTGCAGGATCTCAGCACGTATTTTTCTTCCGCATCACTCTCCGATCGCCTGCAGGAACGAGCTGCAATGATGGGAGTGAGCATGCCGAAAGACTCGCCAGCTGGCGAAGTCGCCCCAAGATTCAAAGTATCCACGGCAACGATCGTGTCCGGAGAGAAACTCATCCGAGATGCCGCGTTCTTTGCTCGCCTGAAGCAGATTCACGACAAGGCCTGCGTGGCCGAGATGGAAGCTTATGGTGTAGTCGACGCCTGCGAAAAGCTGAAGGTTCCAGCACTGGTGATTCGCGGTATTAGCGATTTCGGTGATGACAAGAAGGATGATCTATTCCACCGAGTTGCCTCGGATGCTGCTGCAATCGTAGCTGTTGACTACGTCATTCACGGCTGGAGCCGCGACTGACCAAGTGGACATCTGAAGACTACGTCAAACGCCCTAGAAACCGGGCGTTTGACGTGGGCAACCTCTATTTTTCGCATCACCAGCAGAAGCACAGCGGACTCAGCCCGTCATCCCTCTTTTCGGAAGAAAATGAACGCCGCATGGGTTGATGGGGTTGCGTTTTCATTGTCCTGACCTGCACACAGCCACTCACCCGCGAAAGCCTTTGGGCCCGCGACTATGAGTGCATTCTCAGGATTTCTCAGAACATCGCCTATCGGACGTAAACGTCCAGGCATAAAGCCACTGAGTTTGGCTTCTAGAGTGTTCTCCACGAGCAGCTTCCCGTCCTCTGTTACACGGCCTCGAAGCACGCCCAGCCCGTTGTTATGCACCACCAATGGTTCCCACTTCACGTCCATGCGCCTCTCCCTCAAGGTTAAAGACTACCAGGGCATGTTGCCCTGCTGCCGCCCATGTATCGAACACCAATCTTCCAAGCTGGTAGGCACCGAGACCATACGATACTCGTGAGACTCGAGCATCACCTTGAACACCGGTATGTCGATCTCACTGCAGATTCTCAAGATGCCCAAGGCATCAGCATCGCTGATTCTTGCCCCCAAGTGCACGGCCTTTAGAGGTGCTGGGCGGTTGAAACCTTCGACACTCCTATCGTCATCAGGAATCACCCAGCGCCATTCACGCTCGTACTGCCAATCGAGAGCCTTGCACAACGATGCAGCAATGCCAAAAAACTCGTTGTAGTCCTTGCCAGCGCGACGGGCTCTGAGGATGTGGGTGACGTCGATTAGCTTTTCTGTGTAGGCGACCGGCCATAGCGTGAAGGTGGGGGACTTATTCCGATGGAGGCTAGTGAAGCCGTACTCCATGGCAAAGCCTGTGTGGTTGCAACCGTAGTGGCTTCACATCAGCATCGAATCCACACGCTCGCTGAGGCTACAGATTTGACAGCTGCTTTTGAGCTCATCTGTAAGGGTTGGCAACTGCCCCAATTGTTGATTGGGCGCCAAGACGCCGACTTCGTGAAGCCACTCATCGACATTCGAAGGGCATGACTGTTGAGCCGATACCAGCACTACCACCGCTGCAATCGGGTCATCGGAGGCTAGGGGCTGTATGAAAAGTCTTGGGAAGAAGGTCAGGCAAGGCGAAAACAGCCGAGGAAGCAGCGTTTACGGGTTGTAAATGAGCATTCCGAGGCTGTTTTCAACGCAGCACCACCGAGTATCAAGACTTTACGTACAGAGCCTAGACCACTCCAGATGAGCATCGCGTAGGCACTACTCTTCCAAATCAAGCGAATCGACAAACTTCTCCAGCTTGGACTGCTCCCAGTAGAGGCTCTTGCCGCCGTTGCTACAGGCCTGGACAAGCTGCCCAGAATTCATGCTTGCAGCCTTACGTAAGGTACTGATCACAGTAACCTGGTGGGCCTTCGCGGCCACCTGTAGGTCTCGTTGTCGAAGCGACTCTCGGGTGAACACGAAAATTTCTGGATTTTTGCTCATGATGGCTCCCAAGATGCTGCGGGGTGGTCTGTTCGGAAACGTGCACCTATATCGCTCGTAAAGCCTAGACGCAGGAGCGAGAGGCGGCAACGTCTTGCACGCCCGATTTAGCCACCGCTCGTCCCCTATAATATTTTTGAATCTTGCCAAACTTGAGGTGGTTTGAGCAATTGCACAGTAGAATACCTTCAGCACCTAGCACAATAACCCCATAAGCAATTATTTCAAAGCCAAGAGCAATTATGGACAAGATGGAGCAAAAGTCACTTATTCTCAACATGATCGAATGCGCAGAGCAACTGGTTCAGCCGCTAGCTCTCCTCCAGATCGATCTAGTGAACTGGGAGATAAAAAATGGCGAAACGCCTCCCCCGCTCCAACTCCGTCAAGAAGAAGAGGAACATGAAAACTATTTGAGCTCGCAACTTAACGAGCTTCATATAGCGATCATCGCCTATCTATCCCTCCTTGAAAAGGATTCATTATTGAGGCAATTTTATTCAAAATTTGGAGAAGATTTTGACGCCATTAGCGCAGCTAGGGCCATGGCTTACATACATGAAACAGGTGAACACGCGAACAATCACTTAATCGAAATAAAAAGCTTTCTCAGAGGGCTGAATTTCTATGGATCCGGCACGCTAACCCAAAATGAGTTACAGATAGCCATCTTAGAACGTGTCTTGCGCTCAACTGTACAAGTCTGCGCAGCAACTAAAACTGTAATAAAAAAAGAAAAATGCATACAAGATGCTCTAAAAAACTACCTGCAGATCACATTCCCCACAACCATAGGCTCAAGCGTAGCGCATCCAAAAATTAATAAGAAATACTTTTGCGATATTTACATTGAGGAGTTAGGCATAGGAATAGAGGTTAAGCTATCCAGAACCAAGGCTAACTTAGACTCTGCACTTGCGGAAATTAGTGACGACGTAGTAGGCTATGGGAAACATCCTCATTATACAAAATTTTACGCGCTGTTTTATGTCACCGAAGATATACTGGGACTGGAGAGATTCACGGCGACCTGGAAATCGAGAAACTACCCCAGCAATTGGACGCCTATCTATGTGATCGGGAAGCCAGTCAGCGCTTGAGTAAATTGTCGTCAGACTTCTATCATCCCGCCCACAATAAACCGCAATTAGTTGAGGCGGAACTCCAGAGATGACGAAATTTACAATACGTGAAATCACCTCACCTCGCCGTCAGCTTTGGGATGTACATATCACCGATAGGTCGCCGACAAAAGGTTCTCAATGAAGCCTTCAATCCAAATCTTGCCCACACGAATTCCCTTGCATAAGCGGCCTTCTCAGCCGACTGAAATTACCATAGCGAGATCAGCATGCGCCTTTGACATCTGCACCCTTTCCGAAGGTGTTTGAAATGACGTTGCGTCCAGGTTCAAGCAAGCCATGGCCATGCAGGCTTGGGCCCTTTACCATTCGCTTATCCACGTATCCGACTATGGTTCAGGCATGCTGAAAATACTCAATCGACTCTGCGACTGGATCTTCCCGGACAATAGGTCAGAAGCGGAGAAAGAGGACGAGCGTCGGTTCATCCAGGCGCTCAATCAGCTCAAGACCCTCCGTACTACCCCCGGCGGAGGCATGGCGATCGACCCGGAAGAAATTCGTGATCAGGTACTGCAGAGTCGAGAAGCCTACCGAGTCTTCGTCTCCCCCAGCATCGCAAACATGAGCCAAAATCCGACAGCTAGACCAGCCATATCTGCCTGCTTCCCGCAAAGAGTATAGGTATAAGATATTGTTTTTTCGTCGGATTTTTCTCTGCCCTCCCCGCTGTCACCTTTCAAGCTACCGACAGGGAGAGGAACCATCATGCTCAGATCACCGTTATCTAAGGTTGAGGTAGACGTTGAGGTCTCTTCGAATGGCGTTTCTCACGGGGTTGTCAGTTGCCTTCAATGGAAGTAACGCAACCTGGCACCGCTGGAGGTTGCCGCCAAGCAGACCCTTGCCTTGATGTGGTACGGAAAGCTTGATGATGAGGTGCTTGATGTCCTGGAAACGGCTCATCTCTATGGCGCGATCGCTCCGGTCACGCCAGCGATGCGACTGGTGTGAAATCATTTCGTACACCGGCCTGGAATGCCCGGCAGGCGCATGTTGTAACGTAGTTTTTGGAATGTAACATCGGTGGCGTTACATTCCAGAAACTACGTTACAACGGTGACCAAGGCGGCATGTAGTCCCGATAGCTCGTCAACAGTCACGCCCACGATTCCAGCAACATGAAAGCGTCTCATCAGCTTCAAAGCCAAAGGCAGATGCAGTCGTCGATTGGCGCTTGATTATCCGAGGGGCCTCAATCTGTCACGGTGCGCCTGTAGATGAGTCATCTCGCGCTGCCACTCATCTACAAATTTTTCAAGGTCGGCCCAGTATGGGCCCACAGCTAGCCGTGTCGAACCAATGCTCGCTTGATCGAATCGCTCGCGCCAAGGCGATGGTAGGGTCTGCTCGTCAAAAACTTTGCGCCCTGAGGAGTGCGTTGAGGTTTTGACCAAGTCTAGGAGATGTTTACAAGGATGAGCGACTGTACCCAGATCCCGCTCAAGCGCGTCCAGCTGGTCAAGCAAAGCGGTCGCTCTGGGGTCGCCCGGCTGAAAGGCGGAAAGTGCCCAAAGGAGCCTCCGCCTTTGGCGCTCTCCTTCCATGAGCCCATCAACAGGTTCATTCATTGGGTTGTTTTACCATTGCTCGATTCTCTTCGACAGCTTTGGCAGAAGCCTGCCCACCACGCTTGGTAAGGTCGATGCCAATGACCCTGATGTCCTCAACGTTTGGAAATTTTGGAGCTATATCCAGCCAGTAGTCCTGCAAAGTGGTAACCAGATCTTCGAATTTTACTTGGCCGTCGTTTGGAGACGCCCATGTGGCTTGACCACCATGGTTCACCAGCAAAAAGATACCGCAGCTCGAGTTGATGTCGCGCAGATAATCTCCGCACAGCTGGTTCTCCAACCGTTCAAAGTGCTCTGGGCCAGTCCAGTTTTGAGAGAGCTTCAGCTCGATAGGTACGGGCTCGTAGAAGTCGCTGTTCTGCACTCTGAAGTCAGGTCGCTTGTCATCGGCTAACTGTTCTTCCTGAGGAACGACGTAGCGTCCAGCCGCATGATCTCTCAGCCAGGTGCCGATGAATTTACGGATCGAAGTTTCCTGATTCGTCTTCAGCAGTATCTCGGCATAGCCTGAGTCACTGTCCTCGAGATCATGCTTCAAATCCAGAAGGCGGTCGACTGCAAGATTCCAGAGCTCACGATGTGTAGAGGGCGTGCTTTCCAGGTTGTTCTGGAAATCGATGACCTTATCCGGGCCCCAAGGAGGTGTTTGGGCGTCTGCGGTAGCTTTCTGCTGCGCATAAAACGCGCTCCACGGTCGGAGGCTCTCTGCAGGGTGAGCCTGTGCGATCTCCTGAAGGGCTAGAAATGAAGCTTTACCTGGTGTCTCTCGAATGATGGCGAGAAGTCCGTCACGAGCATGCTGGGCATCATCACGCAGGCCGGGTGAATACACTCCTCCGTCGGTACGATCGATGTCGTCTGCAATGCGAACATACTTGTGCATTAGCAGATACAGCGCCTTGGCATGTTCAACAGCTTTGTACTTCTGTCTGCAGCGACTGGCAGTACGGCTGCCAACCAGAGCGATGAGGGAGAGCATTGCGAATTTCGCCCTCTCTTCTTCGGACGTCAGTGAATCGATACGAGCTGCCAGCGCCGGTATGCCGAGTGAGGGTTGAGTACCAATCCACACTGCATACCAGGTTGGTGCGACCGTTAAATTGTGCTCTTCCTCCACTGCCCGCTTGCTTGCTAGCGCGGCTATTGCGTCATTAGTGATCGACGAATCTTGGATGAGTGTGAGAGCGAGTTGAAGTGCCTCTAGTTGCTCAACGGGTTGCTCCAACCGGGCCAACAGAGAAGCTGCCAACTCTTCACATATCCACTCCTCGCCCCTGCGCAATGTTTGCAACACTCGATTACCACCAGGTTCTGAATGAGAGGTATTAAGCTCATACTGGATTTCGGGGGCGACGACTGCCTGGATCAATCCAGGATGGATTCTGAAGGTAAGCGTCCGGCGAACTCACCTTGCGTAAGTCAGGCCGGCACCCACTGATGCGGCAGCAACTGTCCGATCTCACTGGCCCGTTGGGTCGGCAGCCGCGTCAGTACATCCTTGAGATAGGCATACGGATCATGCCCATTCATGCGCGCCGACTGGATCAAACTCATGATTGCCGCAGCCCGCTTACCGCTGCGCAGGGATCCCGCAAATAACCAGTTCGAGCGCCCGAGTGCCCATGGCCGTATCTGGTTCTCGACCTGGTTGTTGTCGATGGGCACAGCCCCATCGTCCAGGTAGC